>DATINK010000316.1:0-3848 GCA_035474355.1 Chitinophagaceae bacterium
GCTGGGGAAAATCCTGGGAAGTGAATTTGAAAATCTGAAGAACCAGGCTGAAGAGCAGATCAAAAACCAGATTGAGAATTCAAAAAACAATCTCAAGGATACCTTAAAGAATATTAAGGATGATATTCTTCACGGGTTCAAGGATAAGATATTCAATAATAAGACAGTGGTTGTACAGGATACCACGCAGCCTAAACCACCCGTTGACTCTTCTTCCAAAAAGAAAAAAGTGATCAAATCCGTGATCGATATTTTCACCAGGAAGAACAAGAAGGATTCCGTATGAAAATGGGAACAAACAGTTTATTCTGCAGGCAGGCTTTAGTTGAGTATCGCTAATTTTCCTTCTTTTTCAAATTTTTTCCTGAGTTCCTGGAATTTCGGGTGGCTGGAGACAGACCTGAACGGTGGGAAACGATGAAAATAGTTTACCGGTCCCATCCCTTTTAATGAACTCTGTTCAATATGATGAACCGCTTTGTCAAGATCGCCGATGCCGATCCATACTGCAGCCAGGTCAGCATCAATAACAGAACCCGGTTCTTCCTGTTGTCGCCTTTCTAGTTTTTCCACAACATCCATGGCTTCTTTGATCATTCCGAGTCTTCCATATGTATACCCCAGTCCCATCAATCCTTTCAGGGGATGCTTTGTCAGGCGATGTACTTCTTTAAATAACTCAAGTGCCTTTTTCCAGTCGCCCTTCATACCGATAGCATAGGCTTTCTGTTCAATAGCAGAACGCGAGTTAGGGTCGAGTTCTAATAATTTATCGCACTCTTTGATGACTTCATCATACTGTTCGGAAAAAAAATAGGCGCTGCCCAGGCTGCTTAAGACGATGGGTGAAAGAGGATCGAGTAAAACGGCTTCTTTCATGACCCGGACAGCTTCCAAAGGATTGCCCATGATCATATAATAATAACCCAGCAGTTCATAAGCTTCAATGGCACCCGGGTTGAGTTGAAGGGCACGTTGTAAAGATTCAAATCCTTCTTTCCATTTAAATTCATGAAAGAGGTAATTACTGGCCATCGCAATATGGCTTTCCGCATTTTCACTGTCCAGCTCAAGTGCTTTGTGTGCATATTCTTTTACGATCGGGTAGGCATTCTCAGGTAATAATTGGCCGGTAGCACCCAGGTAAGCGTAGGCTCCGGCTGCCATGGCATAGGCCTGGGCATAGCCTGGTTCCAGTTTGATGGCCTCTTCGAAACATGCTATTCCCTTTTTTGAATCAGCAGGGGTCAGTTTATTGCAACAATGAACACCTTTCAGGTATAAGGTATAAGCATCGATATTAGAAGTGGATGGTTTGACAATATGTTCTGCTTTTTGCGTGGGTGTAAGATTTTCCCTCAGCTTGTTAGCAATGATCTGGCTGATCTCATCCTGTACCATAAATATATCGGTCAGGTCACGGTCATAGCTTTCGCTCCAGATATGATAACCGTCAGCTGCATTGATGAGCTGGGCGGTGATCCTTACCAGGTTACCGGATTTTCGAACACTTCCTTCAAGCAGTTTGTCTACATTCAGCTGGATGCCGATATCACGTATATCGTGGTTCTTTCCTTTGAATGCGAAAGAAGAAGTACGGGAAGTGATTCGCAGGCCATCTACACGGGTTAGTGCATTCAGCAGTTCTTCAGTGATACCATCGCTGAAATATTCATTCTCCGGGTCCGCGCTGAGGTTCACAAAGGGAAGAACAGCAAGGCGATTGGAGGTTTGTTTCGTTTTTCCCCTGAGGTCGTCGCGGCCGGGCACAACCAGCCCTGCATTAGAGATTGCATATATTTTTACAGGCTGCGTTACGTTCTTCAGTTCAAAAAACCCCATTTCCCTTGTGCTGATATTTTCCTGGTTTTTGATCTCATCATACACTTTTTCAGAGATCAGTATTCCGCCCGGGATACCCATGGATTCAATCCTGGAAGCCAGGTTGACGCCGTCCCCATAAATTGAATCTTCTTCCATGGTTACGTCACCGGTATGAATACCGATCCTCAGTTCCACGCGTGGTTCCTGCTGAAGTTGTTGCTGAATATCGATGGCACAGCGAACGCTGTCGATAGCGCTATTGAAAATACTCAATGACCCGTCTCCATAAAACTGGATGACCTTTCCATTCGCTTTGACAACGGCCTGGTCAAGGACCTCTTTCATCCTTCTTCTTTTCACACCTGCCAGGTGTTCATTCTCCTGCATAAGGGCCGTATAACCCAGCATATCTGCAAATAATATGGCTGCCAGTTGTCGCATGATGAGCAGCAAATTTAATGAAGAATAGGGACCCCTGCAGGAAATAGGCAGGAGGTCTGAAGGTGGCGGCAAGTTGTTCGACAAAAATGAAATTAATTCATGTGGAGGTTTGACCTGATTGATACAGGCAAACCTTCCTTGTTCACAAAGAGTATCACCGTTTTCAGCCTGAAATAATTTTCATCCATATAAATATACCCGTCGAACTTGCTGAAATATTTGCCCCAGGAGTTTTTTAAATAATACCATTTTTTATTATTTGCATCCCGGCCTACGCCGACGATCTGCAGCATATGATCTCTTTCCGTGGATTCGTCTTTATAATTATCCAGGCGTTCCTGGTCATAATGATGCTGGGAATCCGGGAAAGCCGCGAAGCCCGCATAAAAATTAAACTCTTTCTCTGTTACGTCGCCTTCCCAACCCACCGACCAGCCCCTGGCCAATGCGGTATCCACAACCATTAACATGTCGTCCAGTTCCAGGTTTTGAAAACTGTCCAGGGCCCAATTGTATTTGTCTTTTAAAATAAATTTTTTGTAAAGCGGCTGATCCGCAAAACTGACCAGCTCTGCATAATCGTCGCCAAAATGGATAAGTTCTTTGGCAAAGGAGCGGGCGCTGTATTCTTTATTATCAAACCAAAAACGCTCGGGTACTTTCCCCAGGTATTTATCAAGCGTATCATTGATATTGGCTACTTCAATGTCAGATAGTTTGGAGATGCCTTTATCCAGTACGCTCTGCAAATATCTTTTCATAGCGGTATCCAGGCCGGCATGATTGTGCGAATAATTGCCATAGGGTCTTCCGGTATAAGCTTCTTCCGGCACCATTCCATAATGTTCGACCACCCTGATCACATCATGAAACTGGCCACCTCCTTCAAAATAAGTTTTGCCTCCCGATGCCAGCCAGGTAATGGCTTTATCTATATAAGCATAACGGGCAATAAACATTTCAGAAAGATTCAGCTGGAGATGATATTTTTTGATCATATCGCTTTCAAAAAGTGAATTGGTCCCAAATACCCAGCAGGTGGGACTTTGCCCCTGGTCCTTAACGCTTGTGCATTGAACCGAATCTATGAGATGGATCTTCCCCGGCCATTCCTGGTAAGCGGACTGAGCAAATGAAGTACCGGTCATAATAATAGCTGAAAATAAAAGGAAGGAACGCAATAGCTTCATATTTATATATTGAAATTAATCAACCTTTACCTGATGACATATAGCCTGCGAAAGGGATTAACAGGCTTTTAGATTTTTCTTTCAGTGGCCCTCTACTTCCTTCACGGCACTCTGTGGGCTAGCTTTTTGGCCACAGAGAACCGCGGAGTTTAACAGAGGACCGCAGAGTCTCTCGGATTAAATTTTGCAGGATTTTGTATTTTTGCATGCACAAAATGAAATATTTTCTTCCATTTATCCTTTTACTGGCCCCCGCGATCCTTTCCGCCCAGCCACCTGCCACACTGCAACGGGATTCTAATCCTTCCGTTTACGATGAGGTGAACCCGGGAATGACTTATGCTGTGGTGATAGGGATCTCCAAATACAAAGAAGTCGTTCCCCTGAATTTCG
>DATINK010000317.1:0-3065 GCA_035474355.1 Chitinophagaceae bacterium
CCTGCTGCGGGTACGATCTCATATAAGGTAACAGTGGGTCCCACAATGGCACTGATCTTCTGTATCTCTATATCATAGTTCCGGAGTGTTTTAATGATCTGCTCCTTATTATTTTCCAATTCTCTTGGATCGTGTATGATCTTTTCACTGCCATGTGTATCCAGTAAGTTGAGGTGGGGATATTTATAATCACGGAGGTCAAGTGTTGGTTCGTAAGGGGGCAGGTTCTCATAGGTTTTTTCTTCTCCCCCCTCCCCGGCTCCCGTTTTGATCTCTAATTCAAGATCCGGCTCCTCAGTTGATTTCTTTCTTCCCGGCTTTTTCGTTTTTTCTTCCGGCTCTGCTTCTTCATCGGTAGGATGCGTATGCATGATCTCATTCACAATCTCTTTATCAATGAGAGGTTCCAAAGCCTGCAGATCCTGTTGACTTTCCAGCTCCTCTTTTTCCACCAGCCTGATATCATGCAGGCTGTCAGTTTTTTTATCCGGCAATACCATGTTCCCATTTGATTTCATCGAGTTGGCAGAGGAATTATTGTTATCAGCATAAAGATCATTGATCGTTATGCCGCCGGGGATGTTCACTAATTCAGGCTCCATTTCTTCGGAAACAGATCCGGCAGGCGATTCCTCCTGCTTTTTTCTTTGTGGAAGGTTAAAGGCCGGGTTGAATTGCCAGATAATATATCCCAGTGTAAGTACAAATAAGAATGCACCGGTGCCAAACCTGCCCATGAAACGGACCAGCCAGCTGCTGATCATTTTACCTACATCTCCGCCGAATGGAAATACACTGCCGGAAAAAACAAAAGCCAGAATGACCGACAGCACCAATAACCCGATGGTAACATATTTTAAGTTGCGCCAGATGGAAAACACTTTGCGGCTGAAAAAAAGATTGACACCCACGACAAAAAAGAACGTACAGACCAGGAAGGAGGCTAATCCAAATCCTTTATAAATAAAAAAATGAGAAATGAAAGCGCCAAAACGACCCAGCAGGTTATCTACCCTGACGTTATGAAATAATACATTGATCCCGCCTGAGATCTTGTCCTGGTCGGTCTTCCAGGTAAATAGATAAGAGATGAATGCAATGAATAAAAAGATAGATAGAAGAAGGGATAACGCACCGGTGATCTTAACCGTTCTTTCGTCTCGCAACAGGGCCTTCCAGTCGATACTTTCGTGCTTATCGGCTTTCAGTGCTTTCGGGCGGGCTTTTTCGGTTTTCTTCTTAGGACTTTTTTTCTTTTTCAGCTTGGTAGCCATGGCCGCAAAGATAATCAGTTTGAAGGTGAATGATTACATTTGAACGAGGGGAAACCGTTGCTTATGAGAAGAAATTTGATCCTCCAATATATATTTCTTACGGCAAACTTTTTGTTAAGGCTGTGCGACGTTTCCGCCCAGGACAGCACCCGGCTTTACGCCGATCTTCACAGCAAAGGACTTGTAAAATATTTAACAGCTTATTCCAGCAGCGCCTATATCGGGCACAATGAAAACCTGTCATCCAGGTTCGGAACGATCTCTTTTAGCCCTGGTTTAATCAATAAGGGGAGCGTTCCTGCGGCATTTGTTTCCCAAAAAGCTATTCTAAAGTTCGGGCTCGCCAATTCCGGAGATTCAACCTTGTCTGCATATTTTTTTCCGGGCTTTTTTTTCCAGGATATCATTTTATACCGGGAAAAGCCGGATGGCCTGGAAAGACTTCCTGCGCTCATGCCTCCCATCGAAGACAGCATCGGTTTCCGTTTGATCACTTTGCCCCCTCATGACAGTGCAGTATTTGTCGCCGAGCTTCATTTTGTAAAAACATATATCAATAAGATCCGGCCCCGGCTGGTGGATGCCGGTTATGTGAATGGGTTTATTGCAGAATTAAGGAGTTCACTGGATGACCACCATCTCGTGACCTATGTTTTCTGCGGCCTTTTGCTGATGATGGTATTGTATTCCCTGGCAAATTTTATTCTTGATGGGAAGCCTGAATTCCTGAATTATTCCGGTTATGCTTTTTTCCTGGGGCTGATGCTGCTTTCCAAGGCATTGTTCAGTTTCAAGACCAGTCCCATCAGTTATTTTATTGAAGGTTATTTTGATTTTATCCTGCAGGGACTGGGTATTATCTTTTATATGCGTTTCATGCGGGGGTTCCTCAATACAAAGTCGCAGTACCCCTTCTTATATCGTTTATACAATGCCGGGATCACATTACTGATGATATCTCTCTCGGGTTTTACTGTACTGCATTACTTCACTAACAATTATGCCGCTGAAAACGTAGTGGAGAATGCAACCAAAGTCTTATTGCTTTTAATGGTGGTGATCTTCCTGGTCTATGCAAGCCGTCACCGGAATGATCCTTCCCTGCGTTATCTTTTTTGGGGGAACCTTTGCCTGCTTGTTTTTTCTTTGTTCTCACAGGTTATCGTGATGACGGGCTTCCATTTCAGCAGTTTGTCTTCCATTTTCAGTTCGGCGCTTTTTTATTATGAGATCGGTTTGATCCTGGAACTCTGTTTCTTCCTGGCTGCCGTCAACCAAAAAAATCGCAAAGAATTGGTGGAACAGACCCGTGAACGGGAAAGCCTGAAAGCTGAAAACCTCCGGAAAGAATATGAAAAAGAACTGGCGGTGTATAAAGCCCAGCAGGAAGAAAGAGAAAGAATATCAGCAGATATGCACGATGAACTGGGATCCGGCATGACGGCCATCCGTCTCATGAGCGAGATCGCCAGGAATAAGATGAAAGAGAATACGCCTGTGGAAATTGAAAAAATCTCGCATTCCGCCAATGACGTGCTCAATAAAATGAATGCCATCATCTGGAGCATGAACAGCGGAAACGACACATTAGATAACCTGGTCTCCTATATTCGTTCTTATGCCCTGGAATATTTTGAAAATACTCCTATTGAATGTAAGGTCAATACACCGGGAATGGTCCCCATGACCGAGATCTCGGGTGATAAAAGACGGAATATTTTTTTATGTGTAAAAGAAACGCTTACGAATACCCTAAAACATTCTAAGGCGAGCCGGCTTACCATTGATATA
>DATINK010000318.1:0-1664 GCA_035474355.1 Chitinophagaceae bacterium
CTGGAGCAATATCCCTCAGACAAGCTGATCAGTTGGGCCAGGGAAATACGTCAGCATATCAATGAACAATACAAATTTGTTCATCCTGAAGATCCAACCATCCATGGATGTTCACATATTTTATGGGCAGGTGCAGTATTGGATAAAAACGCTACCGCCCGGAACGCTGTTTTTTACGGGGATAAAGCGATCGACCGCTCACCTTGTGGCACGGGCACTTCCGCGCGAATGGCACAATGGCACGCAAAGGGGAAATTGAAAAAAGGGCAAGACTTTGTTCATGAAAGTATTATCGGCAGCCGTTTTATCGGGCGCATCGAAGAAGAAACAAAAGTGGCGGGTTTGAAAGCGATACGTCCATCTGTGGAAGGTTGGGCAAGGGTTTATGGTCACAATACGATATGGATCGATGCAGAAGATGATCCGTATGCGTATGGATTCCAGGTGATTTAAAATGAAAGTAACCATCATAGGAGGCGGTGTCATTGGCTTATGTTGCGCTTATTACCTTCGGAAAGAAGGACATGAAGTCACTGTTATTGATAATAATGACATTACCACCGGCTGTTCATTCGGGAACATGGGATATATTTCTCCCAGCCATTTTATCCCCCTGGCATCCCCCGGCATCATCAGCCAGGGATTGAAATGGATGCTCAGTTCTTCTTCTCCATTTTATATTAAACCACGATTGAATATCGACCTGATCAGGTGGGGCATAAGGTTCTGGAAGTCTTCCAATAAGAAATGGGTGGAAAAAAATGCGCCCCGGCTCAACGACCTGCTTCAACTCAGCCGGCATTGCATGAATGAATTGAAAGCTGAGTTGCCCGCACCATTTGATATGATCGAAAAGGGCTGTTGGATGCTGTATAAATCAGACAAGACAGGGGATCATGAAAAAAAACTTGCTGAACAGGCTGGCCAATTGGGTTTAAAGACCATTTCCTGTGATGCAGCGCAGGTTCAGTCTTATGAACCAGAGGTGGAAGTGAATGTAAAAGGAGGTATTCTTTATTTGGACGATTGCCATATCAATACTTCTGCATTCATGCAGGTCCTGTATACCTCACTCCAAAAAGAGGGCGTAAAATTCTGGTTGAATACGGAAGTAACCGGCTTTGAAAAAAAAGAGGGAAGGATCATTTCGATACTGACGGGAGAGAATAAAATGGATACTGAAGAAGTCATTCTCGCGAATGGTTCCTGGATGGGAAAGACTTCTGCATTGCTGGGTATTAGCATGTTGATGCAACCGGGAAAAGGATATAGCATTTCGTATGATTCACTCTCCAGGAATCTTCATTATCCATCTATCCTTGTTGATGACCGCGCTGCCACCACACCGATCGGGTCCTGGCTGCGCATTGGCGGAACCATGGAATTAAGCGGGCACAGCGATACTATTTTGCCAAAGAGAGTGATGGCGATCTATCATGCTTTTAAAAAATATTACCCGGGTGTCAATATCCGGGAACCGGATCTTCAAAAAGCCTGGTTTGGTTACCGGCCAGTCACACCAGATGGATTACCCTATATCGGAAGAGATCATCAATTCAGCAATCTCAGTTTTGCGGGTGGTCATGCCATGTTAGGGGTTTCTGCAGCGGCGGGAACGGGAAAACTGATGGCTCAAATTTTAGGAAATAAACAGTCGTCGATCG
>DATINK010000319.1:0-9920 GCA_035474355.1 Chitinophagaceae bacterium
CTTATCGATCAGCACCCCGAGTTGTTCACGCTCTTCTTTTATATAGGAAATGAGTTTCATGTATTTTGTTTAAAGAGCCGCTAAGTTAATGTGTTGTTTCAATTTAACCGTAAAAACCCTTGTAATGATCATCATTTTCAATGGATTACAGAGCTGTTAGTGCTATGAAAAAATTGCTTTTAACCGCCCCGGCAACAAAAATTCAGATTATCTTTGCGCCATGCAATTCGAAAAAATCCATAATAAAGGTCAGGCCAGGCTTTTTAAAAGTGATTACCTGGAAATGCTGACAAAAACCCATCCGCTCGTGATCTGGGGCATGTACCTGCCTGTCATGGGCTACATGCTATATTACAGTGCAGCCAGGATCGATTTTCCAACCTGGAGAATTATCGTCACTTTTTTTGCCGGCATGTTATTCTGGAGTTTATTCGAATACATTGCCCATCGTTACATCTTTCATTGGGTAAGTGAAAACCCCAGGGCACAGAAATTTGCCTATACCCTTCATGGTAATCATCATCATTTTCCAAGAGATAAGCAACGGTTATTCATGCCCCCGGTTCCGAGCATCATCATTGCATCTGCGGTTTTTGGGTTGATGTATCTCGCGATGCGGCAAAACGTGTTTATGTTCTTCCCCGGGTTTCTGCTGGGGTATCTTATGTATGGCACGATGCATTATGCCATCCATGCCTGGAACCCGCCCTTCAAATGGATGAAACCTTTATGGCGCAATCATCATCTTCATCATTATAAGAACGAGCATCATGGCTTTGGTGTCAGCTCAACACTTTGGGATCATGTCTTCGGCACCATGTTCGACCTGAAAAAAGAAAAAGAAGACAAAGAAAAAGTGAAAGAATTGATGTTTGAAAGAAAATCCTGACCTACCAGGCTTCTTCTCCCGCTATGGGGCCATCCTTTTTTTTAATTTGTTCCCGGGTTTTTATTTTTTCAATTTGTCTTTCGATCATCAGCGTGGCGATCACCTGGCCGGCAGGTTCATCTGGATTTTCTTCCAGCCATTTTTTTAATTTAATCTCATCCACATCTATCCGGTAAAGGGTATTGACCAGTTTTTGAAAGTCATGATTGATCAGGTCGCTGATCCGGGCCGCCAGCATTTCTTTCCATGCAGCATGATCGATACCCTTCAATTCAAGTTCCAGTGACTGGGCTGCTAATGCTATGGCCTCGGGCTGTTCTATTTTCAAAACGGAAGATTGAACTTAAAAATAATCTAATTTTTTAGCCCTTTCCGGGGCTCATCGGTCAAATAAAAGAGGACGTTGAAAGCACTCTGACCGCTCATATAATTTTATAAATAAATGCTTTATAAATGTTGAAGAAATACGAGTATAATCGTAGATTTCGGGGTTCAAAACCCTCAGGCCGTTACATGAAGAAACTACTGTTTTGTTGTGGATGGATGGCCCTGGTGCAAACAAGTTTTTCCCAGGGGACTATCAAAGGAAAGATCCTGGACTCTACCTCCAGCCGCCCGCTGGGGTTGGCAACCATAACCGTCTTTAAAGCCATAGATACCACCATCATTACTTACCGGTTAAGTACTCCCGAAGGTGAATTTAAAGTGCCGGGTATCCCGTTGGGCATGAATTGCCGGATGATGATCTCTTATTCCGGGTATGGCGTTTACCGTAAAGAATTCATGCTGACACCCGATCATACACAACTTGATCTGGGGGTTATTACCTTGAATACAGATTCCAAATCACTCGATGAAGTGCTCATCTATGCGGAACGCCCTCCTGTGGTCATTAAAAAAGATACGATCGAATTCAATGCTTCCGCTTTCAAGACCCTGCCCAATGCGCTGGTAGAGGATCTTTTGAAAAAACTTCCCGGTGTAATGGTCGATCGTGATGGAAATATCAATGTCAATGGTAAGCCCGTGAACCGGATCCTGGTTGACGGCAAAACTTTTTTTGGAGATGATCCCAAAATGGCGACGCGGAATCTTCCTGCCAACATGATCGACAAAGTACAGGTAACGGATGACAAAGAAGAAATGGAAAGGCGGGGGGATGACGATCCAAACAATGTCGGGAAAGTGGTGAACCTGACCTTAAAGAAGGGTGTAAAAAAGGGATTATTCGGGAAAGCCTATGCGGGAGCGGGTACGGATAAATTATATGAGGCAGGTGGCATTGCCAATATTTACCGGGATACTTTGCAGTTAAGCGTACTGGCTTATATGAATAATTTAAACCGTGCAGGGTTCAGTTATTCAGAGCTGAATTCTGCCGGGGGATTTGACCGTATCCGTAGCAACAGTAATAGCAGTAACACCAGCATCTGGAATAATAACGGGGGTAGTGGTGTTTCGATCAATGGGATCAATTTTGGCGGCGCACAGAATTTCGGTGGAATATCCATCAGCAAGGGAGGTGGATTTAACCTGAACCATGCACCGGATAAAAAAAGATCCCTGTACCTGCAATATTTCAATGGTAGTGTAAGAGCGCCGCGCATCATTAATTCCGATCAAAGCCAGTTTATAGGGGATACCATTATCAGAACCAAAACCGGGCTAACGGGAGATATCATCACACATTCACAAACTATGGGTGCGGGGCTGCGATTAAGACCGGATTCCGTTACCAATATACTTTTCAATGCCAGTTACCTGATCGGGTTACAGGATGATGAAAGAAATAACCACATCACGGGTAATAACAATCATACGGGAGCCCTTAGCGAGGGCGATCTCTTGCAGGACAATGGAGGTCATTTATATTATTACCGGCAAAACTTCAGCCTGACCCGCTTATCCAGGATCAAAAAAGGAAGAAGATTCAATATCAATCAGAACCTGGAGATCAATAACAGGATCAATGATTATATGTCGGAATCGGACATCAGTTATTTCTATCCTCTTGTGCATGATAGCGCATATGCCCAATTGAGAAAAGAACGGATCCCCAGGACAGATGCAAACATTTCATTCAATTATAGTGAGCCCCTGAACAAACACTTTACCATCCGGATAGGTGGCCGGTATGAATATAGCCGGTTTAACAATGGCGTAAGTACTTATAACAGGAATGGACTGACCAACAAGTTTGAAGTGCTGAATTCCCTCCTCAGCAGTGATTTCAGAAGGATCGGCAATCGAATATTCTTCAACCCGGGCCTTGAATATAAATGGAAGGAACTGACGATCACACCCTCGGTCAGGATACTGGATCAATGGATCAATAACAAACTGGTTTCGTCAGGGACATTCCTTCGTCAAAAACAATTCAATCTATTGCCCGGCATTGCTGTGGTATATAAGCAACTCAGCCTTAGCTATTCTGCAGATATCACGCTGCCTTCTTTCACTTACATTAACCCGGTTACTGATATCAGCAACCCTTATTCTATAACAAAAGGGAATCCCAACCTGGTATCATCCCGGAGAAATAGTTATTCGATAAACTATTATTTCAATGATCCCAAGAGGTATGTGAATATCGGGGGTTATGCGAATGCTTCATTTACCAATCATGATATTGTACAGAGTATTACGATCGATGCACAGGGCGTGCAAACCAGTATGCCGGTCAACGCCGACCAGACCCGTAACTACAGCATGAACTGGAATATCAACAAACAATACAAAAACAAAAAGAATATCATTTTCACCTGGAATACCGGTAACTGGATGAACCTTACCCGGAGCCAGCTTTATTTTAACGGTACTTCCAGTATGCAGACTACGTTCAATTACAATCACTGGTTCGGGGCGGGTATCAACCTGAATGATGTCTTTGAATGGAATATCAATTACAGTTTCAATAAGAATTTTACCCGGTATACCAGCGATCATTTCAAAAAGATCAATATTCACAGCTTCGACTTCGGGAATGAACTGGTTTTACGCTGGCCCAAACATTTGATCTGGGAAACCCAGTTCTCGTATTCTCATAATGGAAGCATACCGCAGGGGCTTCCGCAAGAAGTCATCAAATGGAATGCTGCCTTGAATATCACCATGCTGAAGGATGAAGCCGGGGTATTGAAACTGGGCGTCAATGATATCCTGAACCGTCTCAACAGTGTTTCTGTAAGTGCATACAGGAATGTGATCACAACAACGGAAAGTAATATACTGGGCAGGTATTTCCTGGCGACCTTCACTTATAATATCAGGCCTGCGGGCGTCAAAAAAAGGATCGGGGGCAGAGAGAAGTTTTTCCTGTTTTAAATCCACAGCTTAGAACTTCTCCAAAATACCCAAGCCGAATAACGCAAAATCATATTTCACCGGGTCGTCTTTGTCAAATTCTTTCAACCGGGCCGTTAATTCAAGTGCGGCTTTCCAATCGGGCTGTTTACGCGTCATTAATTTCAATTTCTTCGCCACCCTGGCTACATGCAGGTCGATAGGGCAAACAAGTTGTGATGGTGAAATTTTTTTCCAGATGCCGAAGTCAACACCCTGTTTGTCCTTTCTCACCATCCAGCGTAAAAACATGTTGAGCCGCTTGCAGGAAGAACCTCTTGCGGGATTTGCAATATGTTTTCTTGTTCTCGGGGGAACCTCATCACCTGAAAAAAAATATTGATAAAAGCCAACCAGGCCCTTTTCTATGTTCTCATCCTTTTTTGTCATCTTCTGTGTGAAAGCATCTTCAAGGGAAGAGGACCGGGCATAATGATGGCCGAGAAAATTCACAAAATAAAGCAGGTCGGTCGTGTTGAATGTCCGGTGTTTGAACTGCATCAATGATTGAAGGCCCCTTGTTCCCGGATCCAGGCAAAAAGCGTGCGGCGACATATCCATGAGCTGCATCAGTTCCACGGATTTTTTGATGATTGTCTTACGATTCCCCCAGGCAAATGTCGCGGCAAAGAACCCTGCTATTTCTATATCCTGTTTCTTTTGAAAAAGATGGGGCACAGCAACCGGGTCGTCTTTAATGAAAAAAGGCTGATCATATTCTTCAGCCTTCCTGTCAAGAAATATCCTGAGGTCGGTGATCATGGTTATTTACCGATTGCGGAATCTAAGTCCTCTTTGAGGTCTTCAACATCTTCAATGCCGACACTGAGACGGATCAGGGAATCCGTCAGCCCGTATTTCATTCTTTCTTCCCGGGGAATAGAAGCATGCGTCATGGAGGCGGGATGGTTGATCAATGATTCTACACCACCCAGGCTTTCCGCAAGAGAGAATAAATGTGTGGAGGATAATACGCGCATGGCGTTATCAACACTGTCTTCTTTTAATGTAAAACTCAGCATGCCACCAAAATCACGCATTTGTTTTTTGGCAATGGCATAACCCGGATGGTCTTCAAATCCGGGCCAATAGACTTTTGCGATCTTGGAATGATTGCGCAGCCAATGGGCAATTATTTTTCCATTACTGCTATGTCTTTCCATGCGAAGATGGAGGGTCTTGATACCTCTTAGCACAAGAAAACAATCCATGGGCCCCGGAACGGCACCGCAACTTTTTTGAATGAAGTATAATTTTTCTCTTAGTGCGGCATCTTTCATGACCAGGCAACCCTGGATCACATCACTGTGACCTCCCAGGTATTTCGTGGCTGAATGCATGACCAGGTCAGCACCCAGGTCGAGGGGGTTTTGAAGAAAGGGAGAAGCGAAAGTATTATCCACGCAAAGCAATGCACCAAACTGGCGGCTGAGCACACTGATCGCTGCAATATCACAAATGTTCATGAGGGGATTGGTAGGCGTTTCCACCCATACCAGTTTGGTCTTCGGATTCACGTGTTTTTTTATATCGGCCGGATCATGCATGTCAATATAATTGAAACGGATGCCGAATTTTTCATAGACTTTCGTAAACAACCGGTAGGTTCCTCCATACATATCATTTCCGCAAACCACTTCATCTCCGGGCGCCAAAAGTTTGATCACTGCATCAGTTGCGGCGACACCACTGCTGAATGCCAGTCCGAATTTTCCATTCTCAAGAATGGCCAGCGCTTCTTCCAGTGCCTGGCGGGTTGGATTTTGAGAGCGCGCATATTCAAAGCCCTTGTTTTTCCCGGGGGCAGACTGCACATACGTGGAGGTTTGATAAATGGGAGTCATAATGGCCCCGGTAGAGGGATCTGGTTTTGCACCGGCATGGATCATTTTCGTAGCAAGCTTCATGTTGTTCAATTGAAGCTGCAAAGATGTGGATTCTTCAACAAATGGCAGGCCCGTATACATTGAAACCGTTCATCCGTCAATTTTTTTCATTAACAATTTATTGTACATAGAATGTTTCTTATTTATATCATGGTTGATGCCTGCTAACAAGGGTTTCGATTTTAATTTCTCATGATTCAATTGTTTTTCATTTTTTATAACAATTTGTCGCATTCCAAAGGGGATACCAATGATAGTAATTCGCTTGACTTCGGCAACGGCTACCTGTAATTTCAGTAAGTGATCGATTGTTAATCTTCTAAATTGTTAGCCATGAAAAAAATCATCTATTTAGCAGTGATGCTGACGGGATTAGTGTCCAGTGCTGCAACACCTCCCAGGGTCAGTGAGAGAGTGCTCAAAGCATTCAACGAAACGTTTTCCGCCGCAGAGAATGTGGTCTGGAAGGAATTTGAAAACAAAAATTGTGAAGCGAGCTTTCAACAAACCGAGATCAGTGTACGTGCGATGTACGACCCGGAAGGGAATTTACTGGAAACAGTCAGGACCTACGCTGAAAAATACCTGCCGCCGAACATTATCGCCCGGCTGAAGAAAAAACATGCGGGTAAAGAAGTGTTCACGGTTACGGAATCGACTTCCGAAACACAAGTGTCCTATTATATTACATTAAAGGATGCCAAAAACTGGTATGTCATACAATCAGATCCCTATGGGAATTTCCAGCAGCTCGATAAATTCAAAAGAGGAGAAGGAGATTAGCCCTTACGATCTTACACGTTGCGGATGTATTCCATGATCGATCGCCCCGTTGCAGCCGGGGCGATTTTTTATTTATATAAAAGGCGCGGCGGCAAGATAACGCCAGTCAAAATTGTCAGGCGCGTGGCTGCTCAGCGCACGAACAGGTTTTGCCAGAGCAGAAGGAGCCAATATAGAATGTTGTATAAGTTTTCTTCTCGCTTCCTGTACCCTTTCCCGGATGTCTTTATGATTCATCCATTCTTGTTGAGGAGGTTCAAAGCCGATCTTCTCTTTTCTCCAGGCAATTGTATCTGGAAGACGTCCCTTCATCGTTTCCCGCAGGATCCATTTGGTCCAGCCCTGCCGGATCTTAAAATGAGAAGGAAGGGAAAAAACAAATTCAACCAGGGAATGATCGAGAAAAGGCAGGCGGCATTCACGGCCATGAGCCATGGAATTCCGGTCGGCATAACGAAGGAGTTCTTCCAACCCGTGCACAAATGTGTTGAAGAACAAAGCCCCGTTCAGGTTGAAATGAGCCGGCCGGCTATAATAAGCATCCTTGCTTTGTCCTTTCACAAAATCCCTGTTCAGATCATCTTGCCGCAATGCTTTCACGAGGTATTGTCTTTCCAGCACAACAGTAGCCAGGTCGGGAAACAGGGAAGCGACAATGTTTCTTGGGCCGAATCCTTCATTCACCCCGTTTTTCCGGGCTGCTTTTATTTCCCCGCTTCTGAATAATTTTCGCTGGTGAAACAATTCCTGCCAGTACCATTTATAGTATTGATGATAACCCGCGAGTGTTTCGTCGGCGCCCTGGCCATCCAGTAAAACTTTGACGCCGTTCTGGTGAGCCAGCTCGAATACTTTGTATTGCGCATAAATACTGGCTGAACTAAAGGGTTCTTCCTGGTGATATACCAGCTGATCCCAATCCCTGGCCAATCCTTCTGCAGAAACAGGGACAGTATACGAAGCAAGTCCCAGGCTCCTGGCGACCTGGTCAGCAAAAAGCGATTCATCTTTTTCAAAACCGGGAAAAATGGCGGTGAAACTTTTATGACTCTGGTTGGATGCTTTCAATTCATGGCTGATTGCCGCAATGGATGAACTATCTAAGCCACCGCTGAGACTGGTGCCTGTTAACACATCACTGCGCAAGCGTTTGTTTATTGATTCCTTAAGAAGAGAATTGAATTTTTCAATGGCAGCGGCCTCATCTGTTTTTTTGTCTTGCAAGGAAGGATCAAGGTCCCAGTACTTTTCAATCACCGGCTCTTCCTTGCCGGGACGGTATTTCAGGAATGATGCAGGCGGCAGCTTGTGTATGTTTTCAAAAAAAACCTCTCCTGGTTTTCCCGGGTTGTCAACATATCCCAGCGTAATAAAATTGAAAAGCATTTTCAGGTTCGGTGTTTTGCTTACACCTGCAGCCCATATCGCTTTCATTTCAGAACCAAAGACGAGTCCGGAACCATCATAATGATAAAAAAAAGGCTTTTCACCAAAACGGTCGCGGGCGGCAAAAAACTCTTTTTCCTGTTCATCCCAAATGGCAAATGCAAACATGCCTTCGAACTGGTCGAGGCAATCCTCCTGCCAGTAATCATAAGCAGCCAGCATGACCTCCGTATCCGACTGGGTACGAAAAACATATTTCTCTCTGGACAATTCATCCCTCAGTTCCCGGTAATTATAAATTTCCCCGTTATGTATGATTGTATAACGGGAAGTAATATCCGATCCTGTTGAAAAAGGATAATGCATGGGTTGTGCCGCTGCCGCACTGAGATCAATGATGGATAAGCGCCGGTGCCCAAACCCTGCCCGGCCATCAGTATTTATCCAGATCCCTTCTCCATCAGGTCCGCGGTGGCTGATCGCATCCGTCATTGCCTTCAGGCGGATTTGCAATGTTATATGCCGATCTCCCTGAAGAGCGGAGGAAGCAGCACTGATAATTCCGGCAATACCACACATGGGTTCAATTTACGAATTACGATTTACGAATTAGGATTTAACATTCGCAATCAAAAATCGTAATTCGTAAATCGTAAATCTAAAATTCTATGGGTAGCCTGGCTTCCAGATTTTCCCATGCCATGAGAAGGGAAGCCCCATGATCGTCTTTTTCGAAGATCATGGTAAAATATTCAAGGGGGTGCTGGACCTCTTTGACCGGGATCTCAAAACGGGCAATATCCAGCGTCGAGTCGATCTTCAATCCCCAGCTGTCGATATTTGAATTGAGTGCAATGATCCATTTGCTGGCCTGGGGTATACAATAGATCATATAACGGCCGGCTTTGATCTTTTTATTTTGTATCGACACGTCCCGGAAAAATTGCATCTCTGTGGATTCATTGGCACCCAGGCGCCAGGGTTCACCGTATTTCAGGACCTCATGAAATAAATGCCGGCCTCCCAAATGGGGACGACTATAAACAACTCTTATGACAGGTGGGGCAGAAACGGCATGTGCCATTTTCATTTTCGGGTAATCAGCCGGGTAATAACTCATATCCATGGGCGATACATCCACGGGTGAGTAGGGATTGGCAAGCAATTCCTGTTGAGCGATCATGATACTGTCGGCATTACCATTATTCTTTGCCGGGGAAATTTCTTTTTTACCGGAACGGGAATTACACCCAAAGCAAATGACGATGATCAATATTACAAAGCACGAACGGCTGGCTGGTTTCATAGATACTTATTTAAATACAATAGGTAAGGTCACCCGGATGTTTTCCCAGCCAATGACCAGGCCACAGCCTCTTACACTTTCTTCAAAGACCATCGCTAATGCCTCTGTCATGGTTCCTGTTTTTTGAACGGGTATTTCCATGCGTACGACATCTTTTTTAGGATCATATTTAAAGGCACCCCAGGTATCCGTTTCTTTACTGAGTATAATGGTCCAGGTAGTTTCGTTCACCAGTGCATAAAGCGTATAACGTCCTTTGGTGATCCTTTTTCCGTCGATATGAACATTCCGGAAAAATTGTATTTCTGTGGCTTCGTTCGCGCCCATA
>DATINK010000320.1:0-4066 GCA_035474355.1 Chitinophagaceae bacterium
TTTCGATAGGAAAGAAATGTGTTCCCATAAAAATAGAAGTTGTGGTGAGGGGAAATCTTACCGGGCATGCCTGGCGCACTTATTCTTCCGGAAAAAAGGAATTATGCGGCGTTCAAATGCCCGAAGGCATGAAAGAAAATGATTTTTTTCCCGAACCGATCATAACGCCTTCCACCAAGGCAGATGCAGGTCATGATGAAGACATTTCAAAGGAAGAAATCATTGCAAAAGGATTACTCGATCCCCGAACCTGGAAACTCATCAGCGAATACGCCCTGCAATTATTCGCCCGCGGAAAGAAAATGGCATTGCGACAAGGACTGATCCTTGCAGATACCAAATATGAATTTGGATACCACGGAACTGAGATCTGCCTGATGGATGAGATCCATACGCCGGATAGTTCAAGATATTTTTATGCTGATGGCTTTGAACAAAGGCAGGCAAAAGCGGAAAAACAAAAACAACTGAGTAAAGAATTTGTCAGGGAATGGCTGATCGCCGGTGGATTCATGGGCAAGGAAGGACAACAGGTCCCGGAAATGACAGATGAATGGGTCCATACGATCAGTGGACGATACATTGAACTTTATGAAAAACTGACCGGAGAAAAATTTGTTCCTGAGATAAATACGGGGCAGGAACTAAAGGATAAAATCATGGCATCTCTCAGGAACCTGGGTGCTTGAGAAGAATTTGAACAATTTCCGGTAAGTGTTTACAATTCAGAATACAACAACGGGGCGATCGTCACCACCGGGATGCAGAATTCTGGCATTCACATCAAATATGTCTTTGATGATCTCCGGGCTGACTTGAGCCGGCTGATGCGTTTCATATTTCAGCTGCCCCTCTTTCATAAAAAGTATCCTGTCGGCATAATGCAATGCCAGGTTGATATCATGCAGGATCGCAATTACCGTCACATGTTTTTCGCAGCTTTCTTTAGCTACCCTGAGCAGCTGGTGCTGGTATTTGATATCTAGATGTGAAACGGGTTCATCGAGGAAAAGCAGCTTGGGGTTCTCAGCATTTGCATCCCATATTTGGGCCAATACCCGGCACATCTGGATCTTTTGAGACTCTCCTCCCGAGAGCGTATTAAAATCTCTTTCTGCAAAAGCTTCCATTTTTACCAACCTGATCGCATGTTCACAAATGGATCTGTCTGTTTCCCGGGGCTTGTTGTTGAAAAAAGGATACCGGCCCATCATCACAATGTCATGCGCGCTGATCGGGAAGCTGATATTATAATGTTGTGATAACACAGCTCTTTCCCTCGCCAATTCCTCCCGGTTATACTGACCCAGGCTTTTTTCATTGAGAAAGACTGTACCTGTCGAACATGGCTGGCTGCCGGCCAGCAATTTCATTAAAGTGGATTTCCCGGCTCCGTTCGCACCCATGATCACGTGGAATTTTCCTTCTTCAAATGAAAGTGAGGAAGCATGAAGAAGTGTTTTCCTGTCAACCCTGAATGATATGTTTTCAGCCCTAAGCATAAAATCCTCCCTGTTGCTGTTTCCGGGAGTTCCTTACCAGTAGCAGCAAAAAAACAGGCGCCCCTACAAAAGCAGTAATGATCCCAATGGGAAATTCCGATGGCTTTACAATGATCCTTGCCAGCATATCCGCCAGGTTGAGAAGAATGGCACCCAGCATCGCTGATGCAATGATCAGGAATCGATTGTCTGAACTTTTCATCATCCGTAGTAAATGGGGAACGATCAATCCCAGGAATCCTATTACACCAACGATCGAAGTCGCCATTGCTACCATCAATGTATTGACAAGGATCACCCTCAATTTTAATCTTTCCGTATTTACACCCAGGTATCCCGCCTCCGTTTCGCCGAGCAATAATGCATTTAATGGTTTACTGAATCGAAGTGAAAGTAAAATGCATAAAACTGTACTGATGCCAACCAATTTTACTGCATTCCAGTCTGCGCCAGCCATGGTACCCAGGTTCCAGAATGTGATACTTCTTGCCTGTGGATCTCTTGCTACATAGGAAAAAAATCCTGTTCCTCCTGCAGCCAATGCATTGATCGCAATGCCGGCCAGCAACATGGTATTGACATTGGTTTTTCCAAAGATCCCCGAGAGTTTATATACCGCCATGGTAGCGAGGAGTCCGCCAGCGAATGCAAAAACAGGAAGAAGAAAGGGACCTAGGGTATCCACAAAAGGCCCGGCAATGGTTTTACCCATTACAAAAACAAATGCAGCACCCAGTGCAGCACCGGATGAAGTGCCTACCAGCCCCGGTTCTACGATCGGGTTCCGGAACAGGCCCTGCATCATGGCGCCAGAAACAGAAAGCGTGGCGCCCACCAAAGCACATAATATCACACGGGGTAGTCTTATCTCAAAAAATAAAGCTTCTTCTATTGAGTTAAATGAAGAATTATCATTCCAGCCCAGCTTATGCCCGATAAAAGCAAATATTTTTTGGTAAGTGATATTCACTGCTCCCACCCTTGCGGAAATGATGATGGAAACTACAAGTAGTATGGCGAGTATAAAATAAATTGACCGGAAACTCAGTTTGTGGATGGACATGCTTTATTGCTTATGGACCAGTTTCATGATCTCCATTACATTCTTACCGGTCCGGGGTCCAAGATAAACCAGGTCATGTTCTTCTATCCGGTAAATCCTTCCATTTTTCGCAGCAGGAGATAATGATATGCCCGGTAAATTCTTAAATTTTTCAATGCTCCCCTGCAGGTCAAACCCAAAGTCAGTGGCCAGGATCACATCCGGTTGCGTTTTCGCGATCATTTCAGCGCTCAGGTCGCGCCAGCGCTGGGCTGTATCCGCTGCATTTTCCGCACCCGCCCATTCCAGCATCTGGTTGGGCACACCATTTTTGTTCATGACAAAATACCTGTTGGATGCCTGTCCGAAGTGAATAATAAGCACCCGGGGTTTGTCTGTATATTTTTTCCTTTCTGCATCCAGTTTTGCCATATCCGCATCGAGGCTGTCACAGATCATCTTCCCTTTCGCTGCATTATGGAATTCTTCAGCAACCTGCATGATCAGTGCCCTGGTGGAATCGATGGTGGAACCACCTTTGAATTCACGCATCGGTATGCCGACTTTCAATACCTGGTCGATCACTTGCTGCGGTGCAATATTTCCATCGTGCCAGACCGATGTCGGATTCAGGGATATGATCCCCTCCCCGCTCAGCGCACGGTGATATCCCACGGTGGTTATTTTCTTTGCTTCCGGGGGATATGTGCTGGAAATATCCACACCTACCAGCGATGTATCACCACCCACTGCGAATATGATCTCCGTAAGTTGTTTTGAAATGCAAACGATACGGGCTTTACCTGTTGCATTTTTATCCTTTGCTTTGAATCGTCCGCAACTGAAAAGTAAAATTGCCAATAGGGCAATGAGGGATGTTCTCATATACTCATTTTAAAAGTAAATATGCCTTCTAATAAGGCGATAAGCAGGGACACGGCATGCCTTGTCCCTACAAAATTTTTATCGCGTGCCTGATTTTCTGGCAAAATGAATTAAAGTATAAATTTAAAATTCACGCCTCCATAAAAATTCGCCTTCGGGGGTGCCGGGATATAGGCATCCGGTAATTGGTTTACAAAGACCATGATCGGGTAACGGGTACCGGCAAGATTACCGATACCAAAAAACAGGTCCAGGTCAAAACGTCCCCCGAATGAATGCTGATAACCCAGCTTCGTATTCAGGAGACTGTAACTACCAGTCCAGTTAACCCCATCTGATGTGATCGGTACCGCAGATTTATGAAAGAAATTCACATTTCCATAAATACCAGGTTGGGTTAGCACATCCACACCAAGATTGTAGGTCCATTTAGGTACTCCACCCACTGCTAGTCCGCTATAATCCGAAGTCACACCGGTATTGGTCTGGAATTTAAAATTCTCATACCGGAAATGTGAGTAAGCGATATTGGCAAATGGTTTTATCGAACGAAAACAACCATGATCAGATTCATAGGCCGTGTATTTGATCAATGCTTCAACGCCGATGTCTTTTTGTTTGCCACCGTTAACTGTAT
>DATINK010000321.1:0-4021 GCA_035474355.1 Chitinophagaceae bacterium
TTTTTGCTATCAATGGCAAAGATGCGCTGGAAAAACTGGAGAATAATCCCGAAACCGATATCATTCTTACTGATATCAATATGCCCGAAATGGACGGGCTTACGCTGTTATCCAAACTAAATGAGCAACATTCTTTATTAAAATCTGTGATCGTTTCTGCTTATGGAGATATGGAAAATATCCGTACAGCGATGAATCGTGGCGCTTTTGACTTTATCACCAAGCCGGTAAACTTTGAGGACCTCGACCTGACCATGGAAAGGACTATTGCTCACGTGAACCAGATGCGGGAAACGATGAAGGCCATCAAGGAAAACAATATTCTCAAAATGTATGTGGATGAGACGGTCCTGAATTTTATGGGCACCCGTGAATTTGAATCCTCGCTGATGCTCAATGAAGCCGTGGAAGCAACCGTCGTATTTATTGATATCTGCCAGTTCACCTCGATCAGTGAGAAAGAACCTGCCGACAAAGTGGTGAACCTGCTGAATAAATATTTCGATGTTATCGTAAAAGAGATCATTGCCCAGGGAGGATATATCGACAAATTCATCGGGGATGCGATCATGGCGGTGTTCCGCGGGGAGTTCCACCTTGATAAAGCGGTGGATGCCTGCCTTTCGTCAAGAAAAAGGATCGAGGCCCTGCCCAATGAATCGGAGGATATTTTCTTTTCACCCAATGTATCTATCGGTATCAATAGCGGAGAAATGATCTCGGGCAATATTGGCTCGGCCACGCTTAAACGACTCGATTATACCGTGATCGGGGATGTGGTCAATACCGCGCAAAGACTGCAATCGGTTGCTAAAGAAGGTCAGATCATCATCACGGAAGCGGGTTATGAGAAAATTAAAGAGTCATTCAACTGCAAAAAAGCAGGAGAAGTGCAACTGAAGAACAAGAAAAAGCCGATGATTATTTATGAAGTACTTGATTAATTTACGGTTTACGAATCGTCCCGCGTAAATCTAAAATCGTAAATCGTAAATTCTTTCATAATCCCAACACTAATCTTAGTTTCGAATACCCACCCCGGCTAACAGGCACTTTCACACCTGTTCTGAGAATCGCCACATGATTATCTTTCTCATAAGGATCGATACGCGTGATCTGCTGGATATTGACAATGTAGGAGCGATGTGATCTCACGAAGTGCTGGGGATCCAGTACAGATTCAAAATGACTCATGGTTTTATTCTTCAGGAAATAACCATCCCTGGTATGCACTTTCACATAATCATCAGCCGCTTCGAGATAAAATACATCCTGTACGGGGATGATCTTTATTTTGCTTCCGTCTTTGATCACAATACGCTGACTTTGAGAAGGAGATAAGGAAGCGGTTTCAAGGACATCCCTGGTTTGATCAACTTCAGGTGTGTTTCTCTGTTCCATCCATTTGGAAATGGCCTTATCAAATCTTTCCTGGTTAAACGGTTTCAGCAAGTAATCAACAGCATGAGCTTCAAAGGCCTTGATGGCATATTCATCAAATGCGGTTGTGAAAATGATGGCAGGCGGCTCGTCGATCAGCTCCAGCATTTCAAACCCATTGATCTTGGGCATCTGGATATCCAGGAAGACCAGGTCGGGTTGGTGCTGCTGTATAGCTTTTAATCCTTCAAATCCGTCATTGCATTCCTGAACAAGTTCCAGTTCGGGATGCTTCTGCAGGTATTCTTTTACAATACTGCGTGCTAAAGGTTCGTCGTCTATGATAACTGCTTTCATATTTATATTTTGCGTCTGACGCCTGGAGGGCGTCTGACGATTACTTCTGGTTTATGGGTCAGACGCCCTTGGAGGCGTCAGACCCTCTGCGGTATCAACACCGTTGTTATAAAGATATTTTCTTTCGTTTCTGTTTTTAATAAGCCGGTCCTGGCAAATAAAAGGTACAACCTCCGGTCGATGGATTGAAGTCCGAACCCTATTCCCTGCTTCGGTGAAGAAGTCTCAGGATCAAAAGGGTTTTCAACCCGGATCAGCAAGTCATTCCCGCTCTTCGATGCGGTTAGCCGGATGATCGTTTCACCAGTCGTATCATACAAACCGAATTTGATCGCATTCTCAACGATCGGCTGTAAGAGCATTGCCGGTAGCTGCAATTTATTTGTTGGCTCGTCACTTTCAATAATGGTATGCAAGCGGTTCCCGAATCTTACTTTTTCAATTTCCAGGTACAACTGAAGATATTGTAATTCCTCCTGCAGGCTCGCCCATTGGTTTTCTTCTTTACGGATCGTTCCCCGTAAAAAGTCGGATAGTTGTTGAACCATTTTCCTGGCTTCTTCGGGACGAGCGCCGATCAGCGCATTAATGCTGTTCAGACTATTAAACAGGAAATGGGGCTGTAACTGCTGCCTCAATTTAAACAGTTCTGCTTCTTTCGCCAGCTTTTCAGCATCTCCCTTTCTTTTTTCATTTTCCTTTTGTTCCTCCCAATTATACCAGAGAACAAATGCAAGTGTCATACATCCTGTAAGTAACAGCACGATACTGGCACGAATGATCAGGGAACTATTTAAAAAGTCAACATAGCCATCTACATTTTTCAATGCCAGCGAAATAACCCAACGGCTGAGCAATAGCCAGGCGCCTGTGAGAATAACGCACCAACCCAATAAATTTACATAACGTTCACGCTTCGGTGTGTAATAACGGAGCGTGTTCATGATCAGCATACAGTTGACAAACAGGAAAAAATTACTGATAAAGGCATCAACAAGGGCAATTTTCCAAGGCCATCCATACCATTTGAGCAATAAGGTAAAATCTCCCAGGAGGAAGATCCAGCCCAGGTTAAAGATCATCCTGAACCTATGTACTGATAATGGGGAACTTGCCATGAGGAGAAATTAGTAGCTCCGGATATCAATACCCCCAAATAATACCGTTCCTTTTAATAGCAAAGTCTTTTCAGGACTTTCCGTAGCCGTTTGCACACTTCGTTTGTCATCCATTCCTCCAAAGATGGTGACAGCTTCTGAACGGACCGCCCAGGTAGGGGGGACGATCAATTTGGTGCCGCCGAAAATTGTTGTTAGTTCAATGACCGCCGTTCCGGTGAAATCTGCGCGGGTCAGGTCGATCTCTGTACCACCAAAGATGCTGACCAGGTCACCACCTCTGAAATTCTTAGAAATGATATTCTTCTTGGCACCCCCGAATATGGATGTGGAATCCACGAAATCTTCCGGCGTATCATAAGACTCATTGATGATCGTAGCTCCTGTCATCCCAGTACCAGCAGGATTTTTTTTTTCCTCACCTGGACCGGATGAGGCAAAGCGCCTGCGGGGGCGAAAGATGATAAATAAGCCAATGGCAATAATGGCGAAGGGCCAGAGGTAATTACGGAAAGTGAGGTCAGGGTAGATATCTCTAATAAGAAATATTCCACCTACTAACATGAGTATGAACCAGGCCGCTCCCCGGAAACTATGGCGGACCCCGATAAATAATCCTAAGCCAATCAGGAGCATTTGCCAGGAGAATACCCAATCCGGAACATTAAAAACGCTGATCTTGATGATAGCAACAATGCCGATGAGCAATAAAAATACGCCTGTCCAGATATGGCTATGCGGACTGCGGCGTTCCATCATTTTTCTCCATCTTTCTTTTCGCTCTTCGCGATATTGATCGTAATCTCTCATGATTTTCAAAATTTATACAAAACTACCCTGAAGATACAGGCAGGTCAATAGAGGATGGGCAATACAGGGGAAAAAGTCGGTGAATGGCGGAAAATGGCAGGTGAAAAAGTATCTGGGTTTCACGCAAAGTCGCCAAGAATGTCGCGCAAAGGCGCAAGAAGAAAATTTGAAATGCTATGTATTGACCCGCGTCTTAGCGCAGCCTTTGCGTCTTCGCGTGAAATAAAAAAACTGCCCCGACTAAGTCAGGGCAGTGGATGGATATTTATTCAAATTTTGAGCGGCTTCAAAAGGGTGTCCGGAAAAAACGGGCATGTCCGACTAGTGGCGGACTCAGGAAAACGAAAAACTCCAAT
>DATINK010000322.1:0-5240 GCA_035474355.1 Chitinophagaceae bacterium
GATTCATTGATGCCGCTGTAAGCGCTGTCTTCATCCTGGATAAAATAAATACATTCCGCAAAACCCCGGGCCCGCACGGAATCAATATTGCCCTCTTTGAAATATCCATCCATCCGGGTCGATTTTACCTGGTTATAGATCTCGGGGTCCAGCCGGTTGATCAAAAAACTATTTTCAATCACATTCACCCGGTCTGCTTTTTTATTTTTTGTATATAAAAAGACCGTATCCCCGGTGATCTGGCTTTGCTTTGACCAGAGTACGGGCTCATCGAACATCCGGAATACGGAATCCCTGAATGAATAAAACATACTATCGCAAACCGCCTGCAGGGAGTCGGAAAATATCCTGACATGCGGATAAGCCTCAAAATACCGGTTCGTGCTATCATCTTCATTTACATTCATCACATGGGTTCCGTGTAATGTATCCACCGTTAAAGAATCCTTTTTACCATATAGATCCGTCAAACGGGCGGAAAACAAAGTATCGGCCGAGATATAGATCGAATCCTCATCCTGTTTCAGTATCATTAATGGTTTTCTCGTGGCGAGATAAGCATGCGTTTTTTTATTGGTTTTTATGTCCCCTGCGAGTATTGTTGTATGATTGGCGCTATCGATCACCAATGCATTTCCCTGGACCTGGATCTGTCCTGTACTATCGTCCATAATGATCCGGTTGCCGGTTACATACAAATTCTTATCATGTACTTCAGGGCGCTGCCCGAATTCCGCCTTTCCCGTTTTCAGATTATAGTATCCTTCTTTGGTCCTGATCGTTCTGCCACTGCTGTCCTTAATAAATGTCTCTGCAATGAACCTTACCGTTTCATTCTCGGTATTGTACAATAAGGAATCCGTGGTGATATAATAAGCGGGATCTTTTAATACCACGTTATGCTTGAAATACACATCTTTCAGGTCTGTATAATAATATCCTTCGCGACTGGTGAGTATTGATTTTTTATTAATGACGGTCCCGCCATTTTTATAGATCCCGATCTTGGTGTTGACATCATATTCCAGGTCCGGGGTGGTCAGCGAACCTTTTCCATCGGAAAGTTTTACGCCTCCATCGAAATAGGCCATTTTTTTATCAATCAGGTATCTTAAATGACTGGCAGTGACTGTTGCTGTGTCGGCATCGTTGATCCTGACATTCCCCCAGGCTTCAAACACTTTCGCGTTGTTATTGATCACGCAGCTATCCGTAAAGAAAAAAGTATTTCCCTGTTTCAAACGCACATTCCCGGCGAGGATCTGCAGGTCCGTACTGTCATTTAATTTTCTGAATTCAAGTTTGCGCACACCCGGGAGGATCTCTACCGTAACCATCGTGTCTTCACTGGTGGTCGTTGTTGTTTTAGGATTGACCAGGGGCACTTGTGATAATGCCAGCATGCTGCTCAACATCGTGAGAAGAAAAAGGCCTGTAGTTTTTTTGAATTGTATCATTTATTCCCGGAAGGAACAGAGTCTTTTGCTAAAGGAGCAGTAAGAGCGCCGCCCCTGTCTTTTCCACCGATCAATGAGAAATTAAGATAGCGCCTCGGATGTGTCCGAAGGTCATCAATCAGGATCTCCGCTCCCAGGATCACGTCGTTAAGCTTGTTGTAAAGTTTCTTGTCGGTGATGAGTGCGCCGATGCTTCCGTTCGGATCAGACAATTTTGCGACGGTTGCTTTTAAAAATTTAACCGTGGACTGCAAGGAATCAATGACTGGCTGTATTTCCAGCTTCGCGAGTTTGTCCGTAATATGTTTTGCATTATTGATGGTCGCCGTGATCGTATCATTATTCTTCTTCAGGTTCTCCGTGATGGAATTCATATTACCGATCGCTTTTGCCAGGGAACCGGTTTGGCCATCGAGTAGTGAGTTCACCGATGCAGTGGCCTGGTTAAGATTGGCCAGTATCTCCTGGAGATTATTCTTGGCTTCTGAATTCAAAACACGGGCAATACTGCTCAACACGATATTTAATGTATCAAGCGAATTCCTGACCTTATTCAAAGTAGGTGTAAGCTGGGCCTTGATATCATCCACGATCCCATTATCAACTTTGGTCTTGAGTGTATCTCCGGGTTTCAGGTAAACAGTATCAGTTCCTTTTTCAATGATCAATGTAGAGCCCCCGATCAGGGGTGTGGAAATAAAAGCTTTCGAATCTCTTGGGATATTGACGTCATGCGTCAGGTTGATCGTCGCTACGATACCACTGATATTCTTGTCCGTGGCTTCCAGGCTATACACTTTCCCGATCACCAGCCCATTGATCTTTACGTCGTTTGATTTGGATAAGGAGCCCAGGTCGTCAAAAACGGCATAGATCTTTTTGCTTTTATTGAACAGGTCTTTGCCTTTCAGGAAGTTAAACCCTATAATAAGGAGGGTAAGTGCCGAAATGGTTAAAACTCCAACCTTGGTTTCATTGCTGATCTTCATCCGATGGTTTTTGCCGAATCAGGTTTCAAAATTAACTAATTATTTTTAAACGTCTTAGAGAGGTAATTCAGCAATATCCGAACTTAAAAGGCCTTTTTCTCACCGGTTTCATCCACGGCCCCGGATCTGTATTCGAGTTTGTTCTTATAATTTCTGAGGGCAGTCAGTATATTATTGACGATCTGGGATTGTCCATCATCGCTATTGATATATTTTTCTTCTTCCGTATTGGAAATAAAACCGATCTCGATCAGCACGCTGGGCATACCCGTGGCCTGTAAAACCCAGATACCTTTATCGTTTCTTTGTTTCACTCCGCGGCTGACACGCCCAGCCGCTTCAAATTCTTTCTCTACAAAATCGGCCAGGCTGAGACTTTTCCTGAAAAAGATCTGTGTATAGAGCAGCATCCTTACTTTTTCAGTGGGATCCTTTGGATCAGGTAAAGTGATCATGGAAGTGGAGTCGATCTCGCCGGAATATTCTGTATTCATGGCAACGGAATTGACCTTTGCATTGTTTTTACCCACCGCCCATACATAGGTTTCCGTTCCATGGGCAAGGTTTTCCATCCAATAGGTTTCATACTCGTATTCGTAATATTTTTTCTTGACCCACTTACCGCCTTTCTTTACCGTTTTTGTTTTCAGCGTTTTGCCGATCACTCTCCGGGCATTCCATCCACCCGCATGTTTCCCTGCCGAATTACAGTGGATCGCAATAAAGAGATCTCCCCCGGACTGATTCGCGAGGGTGGCCCTGTATTTCAATGCTTCATCCTTGTTATTCTTATTTCCGGGTAATACATCCGTGGTCCTTGTATATACCAATTTAATATCGGGGAATTCTTTTGCAATGGCATCACCCAGTTTCAGCGAAACAGAAAGACTGACATCTGCTTCTGAAGAAAAGGTCCCGCGCGCGCCCGGATCCAATCCTCCGTGACCGGGATCGATGATGATTGTACGGATCATCTTTCTTGCTGAATCCTGCCCGAACAGAGATGCTGATACCAGGATGAGCATGGCAAAGACTAAGATGGCAGGTTTTGGTATTCTCATATCAGCGTAAAAAATTTTTTGGAAAGAAGCAGGGATCGAGGCAGGGATTGCCGCCTACCTGGATTTTTTTTCTTTTTGTTCGACCATCTTTAGAAATGCATCGGCATCACCGGATTTTATTTCGGTCCGCATGACCTCAGTTTCACTAACCTCTTTTTGCTTCTCCAGCCACGCAATATAAGTGATGATCGCCCGGGTAACAGATTCTGCGATCTCCTGCTGCCCCTTCTTGCTATTGAGATAATCTTCTTCTTCGCGGTTGGTGATATATCCCGTTTCTACTAATATGCTCGGCATGGCCGTCGCCTGGAGTACCCAGATACCCACTCCGCGCTGGCGCACATCCCGGTCGATCCTCCCGATCTTGGCCAACTCATCCTGGACAAAGCCGGCCAATGTGGCGCTGCGTTTGAAATATTGTTTGGTCTTTAATAAAGAAAGGGCGATGAATTCAGGCGAGCTGGGATCGATATCACCATAGGTCTCTTTATAATTACTTTCTTCCATCAGTTCTGCGTTCTCACGCATGGCGACTTCCTTATCATCGTTCTTATGTGCACCCCATATATAAGTTTCCGTTCCCTTGGCAGGACTGGGAGTTGTCCAGCGACGGTATTGCGGGACCTTGCGCGTTACTTTCTTTCTTTTTTTACCCTTGCCCACATAACTCGTTACAGTTTTATATCCCGTCAGTTCGGAATGCGGGGTGGGTCTTGCTGCATTTACGTGGATACATACAAAAAGGTCGCCCTTATTCGCATTGGCGATCTCCGCGCGGCGATGGAGGGCAACGATACTGGATGTGGGTCTTGTTTCCACCACCTTCACATCAGGTAATGCATCGTTGAGGGTACCGATAAGTTCTTTGGAAACGGCAAGACAGATCTCGTCTTCCCAGGAATAGGATCCTTTTGCACCATTATGGCCGCCATTGGCCATGATACCATGTCCCGCATCGACAATGATGGTGCGAACAGATTTTTGATGGGCAGGGGCGGGGAAAAATTTTTTCTTCTCAAATGAGAACAGGGTAATACAACATGTAACAATGAGAAAGAAGGTAAGGGTTCGTCTCAACATGGCTTTCCTGTTTATAATTCAGATAGGCTACCGGAATATTCACAAAACGTTTAAGGTTTCCCATAGGAGCCCTATAAGGAAACGAGTACTTTTGTCGCATACCAATGAAGCAACTGTACAAATTTAGTTCAAATTATTTTCTAAAAGGAGTTGGGGCCGCTCTTATATTTTGCACACTAACGTGGAAAACTGCAAGCGCCAATACATATTCGTCCGGATTTCTCACTATTTTAACAGCTGCTGCTGACACGATCATTCCAACGATTCGCACGGATAGGAACAGGAATTTTATCCCCCTGCGTGCAGATACGACAAAACCCCGGCCCGATTCATCGGTCACGCGTACAAAAACAGATACATTTTCATTACGTATTTCCAAAGATTCTTTAGTGGCTCCTCTCAGGTATACTGCAGAAGATTCAGCTGTGGTGATGGTAAAGGATAAAAAAATATTGTTGTATGGAAAAACAAAAACGGATTATACCGACATCTCTCTTACCGCACCCAAGGTTGAATTCGATCAGCAAACACAGATCGTAACGGCCGTCAATAAAAAAGACAGTACCGGCGCCATTGTTGAGAATGCCCATTTCAAATCGGCTGCAAGCGAATTCACCAGCGATACGATCAGGTATAATATGAAAACGCAAAAA
>DATINK010000323.1:0-5751 GCA_035474355.1 Chitinophagaceae bacterium
CAAGAGCCGAGCATATCCTGAAAACCCCGGTACAGAAAGCCGTGATCACCGTGCCAGCTTATTTCAATGACGCCCAGCGACAAGCTACCCGGGATGCGGGCAGGCTTGCAGGTATCGATGTACTCAGGATCGTGAATGAACCTACGGCTGCCAGTCTCGCTTATGGACTGGGATTATCAAAAGAAGAAACAAAAACAATTGCTGTTTATGACCTGGGAGGCGGCACTTTTGATATTTCTGTATTAAGGATATCAGGTGGAATATTTGAAGTGCTGTCAACGCATGGAGACACTTATCTCGGCGGTGATGATTTTGATCGTGCTATTGTTGAACACTGGTCAGGATCCCTGGCGCTTCATACTGCCCTACAGTCCAATAAAAACCTGGCGCAGGAATTCAGGTTAAAGGCGGAGGAGGCGAAAAAGCATTTGAGTGAGCATGATTCGTTTTCAGAAAAGGTCGCCGGGTATGATTTGAAACTTTCTAAGAAAGAATTCGAAGCATTGATACAACCCTTTGTTGAAAAAACGATCCGGTCCTGTAAAGACGCATTGAAAGATGCTGCTATCCGTATCGAAGAGATCGATGAAGTGGTTTTGGTGGGAGGATCCACCCGGGTCCCCCTGGTCAAGAGTTCCGTACAGGAGTTTTTTGCAAAAAAACCGCATGATTCCCTGAATCCCGATGAAGTGGTTGCTTTGGGTGCGGCGATCCAGGCCGATATTCTTGCGGGAAATAATAAAGACCTGCTGCTGCTGGATATAACTCCATTATCATTAGGTATTGAAACGATGGGCGGGCTCATGGATGTATTGATTCCCCGTAATTCAAGGATACCCAGCGCTGCCGCGAGGCAATACACGACACAAAAGGATGGACAGGGAAGCATGAAGATCGCTGTTTACCAGGGTGAGCGTGACCTCGTGAGCCATAACCGAAAATTAGCAGAGTTCAGCCTGGCTGGAATACCGGGTATGCCGGCTGGTTTACCCAAAGTTGAAATTTCTTTTTTGGTGAATGCAGATGGGATCCTGGTCGTAAGGGCAAAAGAATTAAGAAGTGGGGTTGAACAAACGATTGAAGTCAAACCGCAATATGGACTCACCGATGAGGAGGTTGAAAAAATGTTACAGGACTCTATCGCACACGCACAAACGGATATACAAGTGAGGGCATTGGTGGAAGCGCAAACGGAAGCCCGTCAAATATTGGATACTACCAGCCAGTTTTTAAAGAAAAACGGATCTTATCTGAACGAAGAAGAAAAAAAAGATACTGCATCAGCTATGAAAGCGCTTGAAGACAAACTTGTCCGGGGAAATAAGGATGAGATCCATGCTGCTATAGAAAAACTCAATGAAATTTCCCGGCCTTATGCCGAAAGGGTAATGGACGAAGCGATCAGGTCTGCGATGAAGGGGAAGAAGATATAATCAGTTCACAGTCTGAAGCCTGCATTTTGAACCCACCATTGAAATGGTGGACTTTATAGCACAATTTAAGCCCACGGTTTCAACCGTGGGAATTGGGTAACGAGCGTAATTGGTTTTTTATCATTATTAAAAAACACCAGCAAAGAAACCCTGTTGAAAAAAAATGTAGTATAAGTGCAAGGATCCAGGCTAATTTTTTTTCATACCGAAAACTAACAATGCCATTTTCAGCAGGTATGTACACAAACATTCCGGGATGACCGGCCACATTGAGATCGATTTTTTTATTATTATAATACACTTGCCAGCCCGGAAAATAATTCTGCATACAGGATATAAAACCCATGCGATTCGTTTTTACTTCAGCATCAACTCTTGTGGGTTTTTGTACGGTTAGTTTTACTTCAGTGGAATCTGTAAAGCCAGTGATCAGGGGCAGGCTGAAAACAAGTGGATTAACCTCGGTGCTGTCGGCAAAAATGGAATAATTCCTTAATTCCAATGGGCCGCGATAGCTGGGTTTTGATGAAACCTGTTTTTGAAAGACATTGATATTATTCCAGTGATTACCGCGGCTATCCGTAAAAGTGGCGGGAATTTCTTTTACTATGCCGGATTGTACCGGGAATCCATTTACATTTTTTAAGATACTGTTTACTTCATTGGGGGTATAATCACTGATGATAAAATAGGGGCTACAGATCAGCATATTCACGATAAGATCCGCTGCCACAGTCCATTTCAGCCAGAACCACCTTTTGGAAACTACAACGAAAAAGAAAATGAAAATGAACAGGAGCTGGATAACGGCGCCTGTTACCAGGGCTTTTGAATGATCCATTTGCCGGATCGCTTCCCCGAGAGAAGCAAATGAAAGGGATCGTAATGCAGGCACATTTGTAAAAAGCAGCCCCACACATATTGCGCCTGCAATACAAAGTGAATACTTCATGTATTTCGATGCCTTGTTGTCCAGCAGCGTTTTCATCGAAACATTTTTTAGCGCGGCTCCCATGAAAAGCATCATCAGGAAAATAAAATATAACCGGAAGATGCCGGGGTTACGGAAATAAGAAAACCCCGGTAAAAGATTCAGCGCCTTTCGTATGGGTAGTTGATCTCCCATGGCCGTCAGCAGAAAAAATAAAGAAACAAAAAGCAATCCCCAGGCGAGCCTGTTTTTTTCTTTCCAGGCGAAACGAAACGCAAGGGGTAAAATGATAAGGGTGAACAACCCCATATAGCTGTCATACATGGTACCCTCTGTGTTCAGGTAAGTCTCCTTTACAGATGAAAAAGGAAAAAGCAGGGATCCCAGCCCGCCTGCAGGAACATAATTGGAGTTGAAAAAATATTCCTTTCCGGCAACCGGGTTGCCCCGGCTAATATGATCCAGGACTTCGATGGTATAATAAAGGCAGGGAAGACAAAACAATACAGCCAGGAAACATCCCAGGCCGAGCCATTTGTACAGGGCCTTATTCTTTTCTTGTCGCCTGCTCCATACATAACAGATAGTAAAGATGATCAGGCAATAAGTTGAAATGATATTAAAACCTGCATATACACTGGTAAACATGAAGAAATAAAGGATCGCAAAAAGAACAGCATGCTTGCCGGAAGGCTTTTGCAGCAACTGGAGCAGGGAAGCCAGGACGATGGGAATAAAAGCGGCTGCTGTTACATACAGCATCCATTGGCCCGAACCTGCCATAAAACCCGATAACATATAACAACAGGAAAGCAAGAGAGCCAGTCTTTCATCTTTGCAGAAAAATCTTTTCAGCAGGTAATACATCCCCCAACCTGCGAGCAATACAAAAAAAACGAATTCAATATGTAAGGAATGAATATCATAGTTGAATATGGAAGAGAAAAATAGTTGCGGGGTGCTGAAGATCCCCCACGTCAGGTTGCTCTGTAATGGAAAGCCCAGCGCCCAGGTATTGAACCAGTAAGGCGGCTGCCCGTGATGAATGCATTGGCTCATGAACTGGTTGATGGGATATTCCAGTGCCACTACATCGTTCTTCAATGAACGTAACATGAAACTTACGGGGGCGAAGGCAAGGATACCGGTAACGGCAATAAAAAGATAAGGACGCAGTTTCCTGTAAAAATTTTGAAAGGGACGGTCCTTCAAATCGGTAGGTTTAGTTTTTTTGTTTCAGTTTCCAGGACCCGTTCACCAGGGGAACGTAGATAGATCCCGGTATCCATTTCAGGAAAGTATAAACAAACCACCAGCGCTTCGTAATAAAAACTCTTTTTCTTTTATTATCGATCGCGCGTTTGGATTGCCTGCCTGCTTTTTTTAAACTCGCCACCCAGAATAACCGGTTTCCTTTTCCCATTTGGGTGTCGATATAACCGGGTATCAATTCAGTAACAATAATTCCATTCTTTTCATGCTTTGCTTTCACACGCAGGCTTTCCAGGTAAATAGATTGAAATGCTTTGCTGGCATGGTAGGCCGGGGCTCTTTTATTGCCCCTGATGGCGGCAATGGACGTTACCCCAACGATCTGCCCGCTACCCCGGGTCTTGAAATAGTCCCAGGCAGTTTGAAGCACCTGTCCAAATCCATTGACATTTAAGCTAATAGTATCTATTTCGGGTTGAAAATGGAACTCATCGTTCAGGTGGGCCACCGAGGCTGTAATAATAATGGTATCGACATTGCCCATTCCAGCGATAAGTTTCCGGAGATTTTCTCCGATATCCTCATTCGTTACATCAGCTTTTTGGACAGTTATGTTTTTGGGGTATGCATTTTTTAATTCGGTCAATAATTCCTCCCGCCGGCCGATGACGCCGACCATGGATCCCTGCGCCGCATATAATTCGGCCAGCCTTCTTCCCAGGCCCGAAGTTCCTCCGACCACAATGATTTTTTTATTCATGTGACGGTTGCATGGTTATTGTGCGATGACTTGTTTATACGATTTCTTCTTCTCTTTCTCCCACCAGTATTTGCCCAGCATTTTGCGCGTGGCGAAATGGCCGAAATATTTCTCAAAGGTCCGGTAAAGAATGACATCATACTTGCGATGAAAATTGATCCAGCAGGCATTACAATTCCGGCTATAATGTTTTTGTTTCTCCCGGGCTTCGGCGCCATTAAAGATCTCATCAAGACTATTCGTGAAAACATTCCCGATCATTACGTTCAGGTTCTGGCAAATGGGTACGTCGCCGTTGGGCAGGATCACGATACTATCTAAAATGCTATAGCAATTCAATTTCAGGTTTCCCTTTCTCCATTCATCATAGAGTACGAGAAAATCGAAGTTTTCAGGAAACTCTTTTATGATATCCGGGATCCTTTCCCGGATATTGATGAGTTGTTCGGTAGTGACTTTTGGCGGCATCAGGGTATCCACCTGCTGGGATCTTGAGTGAACCATTTTTTTTGCTTCATTGAATGAACGGATCTCATCCGATTTCAAAGAGCCGATATCGTTAAAATGTGCTGATTCGATCGTATCAAAAAAGGAAATGTCATTATAAACACCGATCCGCATATCGATACCATATTTCTTAGCCAGTTCAGCAACATGTTTCATATCACTGAAATCGTTATAAGGAGACAAGGTGAACATGATGCTGATCGGTACCTTCTTATGCGTTTTTTCGATCACGTCGATAATGCCGTCATATCCATCCTTACCCCGCATATGCAGGTAAGAATCACGGTCACCATCAACCGAAATATACAAACGACGGGGCGGGCCTGCTTTTATGGCTTCGATGACATTTTCAGGCTTGAGTGCATTGGTCAGCAGGTCAAAATTCTTGTGGTGTTCATGAAACCAGGCCATGATATCGTTCGCATCAGGGTGCAGAAGAAATTCACCTCCTTCAAGACCGATGGTGGTATTCCTCGTAATGCAACGACTGGTCATGATCTCTTTGATCTTATCGAAAGGAAGATAGTTGACGGGGCGTTTGGTCCAGATCAGGCAATGTTTACAGGCAGAATCGCAGAGATCGGTCCCATAGATCATCAGGGTGGAAATTTTTTTCCTTTTGGGGAACCATTGGTTATTCAGGAACCGGAGGCCACGATTGATATAGTTACTGGCAGAGTACATTTTAAAAATAGCATCATGAACAGTTTCAGGGACAAGGAGAAGATAACTATTGCAGATGTTCGTAAAATTAGCAAGAATTAATTATAAGTCAGGTTTATAAAGGGGTTCATGTAAACTTCCTCTTCAATTGCAGGAATGGCATTTCAAAAAAACGATAACTCAGCATACTGATCAATACAGCTATGATGGTTACCGTTATTCCACTCCCGATCTCAGCCATGCGT
>DATINK010000324.1:0-3157 GCA_035474355.1 Chitinophagaceae bacterium
ACCATAGGTCTGCCTGATGTTCAGGATATTGTTGACCGACAACACATATACGATGAACGATCTTGAATTTTTCTTACCTATCGATGGAATATAATTCAGGCTGAAACTGACATTGTGATAGTCCGGCACTTCTCCCTTGTCTGTAAACTGATAATTGCTTCCATCGTACTTGATATTGTAATAAGGCCGGCTGCTGGACCAGGTATAGGAAAGATTAAAACCAGTCTTCCACGGCAATACAAATTTCTTGATCACCAGGGAAGCATTGTGTTTGGCCGCGAAATTGGGCATGATCTCTGAAGGAAAGTTCAGGTAATCTCTTTTGGTATCGAGAAAAGTATAGGAGATCCAGTAATCAAGGTCTTTAAATGTTTTCTTATCGCGCCAGAAGAATTCCAATCCTTTCGCATGTCCAAACCCCTGGTTATTGAGGGCAATACCTTCCCGTCCATTATCAAAGCCGGTTTTCAGGAGCTGTTTATATTCCTTATAATATATTTCTGCCCGGAATACCGTGAGATTGGTTGTTTTCAGGTACTGCGCGATATAATGTGTTGCTTTTGAAAAATCCAGGTGGTTGGGTGAGGGCAGGTACCTGGCTTCAGGGTTTTGATAGAATACTCCATAAGCCAAAGAAACCTGGCTCTCTTTCCCGGTCTTATAAGCCAGGGAGATCCTCGGCGCCAGGTTAAACCGGTCGATCCCGGATGCACGCTCGAGCCTTGCTCCCAGTTTTGCAGCTAATCCATTGGTGATATATACATCGCCTTCGGCAAATAAGGAATTCGTATGCTCATGTTCCCTTCCGCTATAGCTGGTGCCGTTATTGTCAACATAAGTTGTGCGATCATTGCTGTAATTGTATTCGCTTCCAAAACGGATGGCACTCAGGTTACGTAATCTTTTTTCAATGACCATTTTTGCATTCGCGTATTCTCCATTCGGTTCGGCGCGGAATTTCTTAAACTCAAGCCCGGGCAGAGAAACATCCATATTGTTTTGGTCCTGCAATCCACCGGTGATCTTATCATCGTTATTGGTATAAGATACACCCAGGTTGATCTTCCATCCATTCCCCAGGTTTTCCTTCCAGGCCAGGTTGTGATAATGATAAAAATTCTTCAGGGTGAACAGGTCATTATAACCCGGCGCATCAATGCTTCCCTCGCGGAAGCCCAATCTTGAGGCGCTGATATTTCCATAATACTTGAGCATGCCTGTCGCGGAGGTTTTGATACGGAAATTTATATGGCCGTCATGAAATCCCGGCATCGTAAAATAATCCTGCTTTTGTTTCAATACGGCGAATGCAAGGCCGAGGTTGGTATAGTTATAATCGAATCCCCAGGAAGCGGTTTTTTTCTTATTTAATTTCTGGTAACCCGCATCCAGGCTCAGTACGGTGATGCCGAGACTGGCTGTTGTCTGATCGGGCAGGTCGATAGATTCTAAAATAACTGCTGCTGATAATGCCTGTCCATACAATGCTGAATAGCCGCCAGTGCTGAACACAGTTCCTTTAAATAAAAAAGGCGAGAAACGACCATAACCCGCCACATTGGGTGAAGTACTATAGAAAAATTTATTCACCAGGGTGCCATCGATGAAGACCTTTGTCTCTGCTGCCGTGCCCCCTCTTACAAACAATCCTTCTGCCTCTCCTACCTGTTGTGCACCGGGCAAGGTTTTCAATGCCTGTGTAACGTCAGCATTTGCGCTGGCGGTAGTAACGATATCGATTGAATTCAATACCACGCCTGCTCTTTTTTTATCACTCGCTTCAAAGGTGCCTGCTGTCACCACGACCGCTTTCATTTCTGTTATTTCTTCTTTAATGCTAATATTCAATTCAGGCAGACCTGCGGCTGGGGTGAGTTTTTGTTCAACGGTTTTATAACCGGTAAAACTTATCACCAGGGTTTGTTCTCCTTTCTCCATCGTCTTAAATGAAAATCTTCCCAAAGAATCGGAAACTGCACCATCATAGGTATCCTTAAGTGCGATATTGGCACCATGAACCGGTTTGCCTTTATTGTCTTTTACTGTCCCTTTGATGGTGGCCGATTGAGCGTAAACAAAAATCGAAAGCAGTGTCGCAGTCAGCAGCAGCAAGCTTTTTCTTCTATTGATCATGATCTGTTTTTTTAAATGCGGACACAAACATAAAGTAGTTTATATAATAAACCAAAATAATTCTTTATCTTTTTTTCTGGCCTATATATAATATGGTATACGGAGAAGCTAACTGGTTGAAGCTAAAAGGCTGAATATCAACGATAATATCCGCCTGTGTTTATCTAAGAAGCACGAAACGTTCCTACGGAACGTGTGGCTCTTATTCGAACATTCTTTCTACCCACAATTTGTCTCTACAGGACAATGTCCTGATTTAGTAATGTTCCGGAGGAACACATCGTGGGTAGAAGGGTTGTACAAAAAAAATAAAGCGTCCCGTAGGGACGCCTCGTGAAAATATTTATACCCAAAACAGGAATGTTCCCGAAAAAATTTGACGATTGAACAATGCTGAGCAGAATTACCGAACGTACAAGTGTGCGACGCAACAGACGATGCTAGTAGCACTACCGCCGGGGCCCAAAAATTATTTTGCTTTGTACGTAGGAATCATAGTATTTGCCAGTTCCACCATTTTCCTGACCCCGTCTTCCGGAAGATTTCCTTTCTTGAATTCCGCCATCAGTTCGGGCATTTTGTTTTCCATCTCCATCAGGAAATGGTCTTCAAAATCCCTTACCCTGTTGACCGGTACATCACGGATCAAACCCTGTGTACCCAGGTAGATCATCGCGACTTGTTTATCGACAGAAAAAGGAGAATACTGCGGTTGTTTCAGGATCTCCACGTTGCGTGCACCTTTATCCAATACATTCTTTGTCGCTGCATCCAGGTCGCCTCCGAATTTCGAGAAAGCTTCCATCTCACGATAGAGGGCCTGGTCGAGTTTCAATGTGCCCGCCACTTTTTTCATCGACTTGATCTGGGCATTACCACCCACACGGCTAACCGAAATACCAACGTTAATCGCAGGACGAATACCTGCATTGAAGAGGTTACCTTCCAAAAATATCTGTCCGTCGGTAATAGAAATTACGTTAGTTGGCACGAATGCAGATACGTCACCAGCTTGAGTTTCAAT
>DATINK010000325.1:0-8086 GCA_035474355.1 Chitinophagaceae bacterium
CGCTGAGTATGACCAATACCTATATGAATACAGCCGGCCTTTCCAAACGCAACAATATTGCCTATCCGCATAACAATCTCTTTTCACCGCTGACAGTTATACCTTTTGACAATGTTGACAATTTAGGGCCGGCCACCAGCATGGTCAGTAATGTAAAAGATCTGACTCATTGGCTGATGATGCAGTTGGATAGCGGGAAATATGAAGGCAAACGAGTGATACCCTGGCCCGCAATCCAAAGAACAAGAGACGCAAATATTCTAACCGGCAGCCGGAAATCACCGGCTTTCCCTACTCATTTCCGTGCTTACGGGTTGGGAGTATTCATGACTGATTATGCCGGGCGCCAGGTTTACTGGCATACCGGGGGTGCATTCGGACATGTCACCAACGTTTGTTTTGTGCCGGAAGAAAAATTAGGGATCACCATTCTCACCAATAACGATAACCAAAGTTTTTTTGAAGCCCTTCGTTACCAGGTACTCGATGCCTACCTGAATGTTCCCTATACCGACCGCAGTAAATACCAATGGGGATTTTTTGCACAGGGGCAAAAACAAACGAATGACGATGTGAACAAATTAAATGACCGGGCTTCTAAAAAATTACAAACGGAGTTCAGCCTGGACGCCTATACCGGCGATTATTTTAATACAGTGTATGGAAAAATTGCCGTTGTGAACGAGGGCGGTAAACTGTCCTGCCATTTCGAACACCATCCTGAACTGGTTGGATCGATGGATTATATGGATAATAATGAATTCCGGGTCACTTATTCAAACCTGGGTTATGGCATTTACCCGGCTAAGTTCTCCATTACCAATGGCAAAGCCGTTTCAGTTGTCATAAAAATCAATGATTTTGTAGAAAGCGATGCCTACCTTTTTGTGAAAGATCCATTGGGTATCGTCGTTAAGTAACAGTCACATGATCCGTAAAGCCATACTTCCCGCCTGCCTGCTTTGTATGGGTTCATTACTTATTTCCTGTAAAAAAGAAAAGGGTGACCCGAAAGAAACTTTAGCCTCCATTATGAAAGCAGATAATTCAGGTAACCTGGTCGAAGTATTATCGCTTTATACAAATGATGCCAGGCTCATGCCGGCGGGTCGTCCCGATATCAGCGGCATCGATTCAATACGGGAGAATTACAGGAATATTTTTGCAGGTTCAAAATTGAGTTTAACAGGTTATGCAGATGAAACGACGCAAAGTAACGACCTTGCTATGATCCGGGGGAGAACAGAGGGTATTGTATTTTCTTTAAAAGACAGTTCAACCATCCAGGTGCATGATAAATTTATAATGATCCTGAAATATATTGAAGGGAAGTGGAAGATTCACAGGTTGATGTGGGGAATGAATTAGCATCTTTAATCTTTCTTCTGCTTCGCCCAGGTGTCTTTTAACGTAACCGTTCTGTTGAAGATCATTCGGCTGGGGCTGGTATCCTTATCCAGGCAGAAATACCCCTTCCTGATAAACTGGTAACGATCGTTGAATTTCGCTTTTGCCAGTTCGGGTTCAGCAAATGCTGACCTGATGATATGTAATGAATTAACATTGACATAATCCTTAAAATCGCCTTCTTCCCTTGAAGGATCTTCCACTTTAAACAAGCGATCATATTCTCTCACTTCTACGGAAATGGCAGTTTTCACATTCACCCAATGAAGCGTGCCCTTGACATTGATACCACTTGTATCCTGGCCGCTTTTGCTTTCTGGAATATAACTGCAACGGACTTCGGTTACTTTTCCCTCATTATCTTTCACTACTTCATCGCAACGGATGATATAGGCAGATTTTAATCTCACCATTTGTCCCGGTGCCAGCCTGAAATATTTTTTAGGCGGGTTTTCCATAAAATCTTCGCGTTCGATATATAATTCACCACTGAAAGGAATATTCCGTGATCCTGCATTTTCTTCTTCAGGATTATTTTCGCTGGTAAGTATCTCATCCTTCCCCGTATAGTTGGTAATGATCACTTTGATCGGATCAAAGACCACCATCCTGCGCAAGGCTGTTTTATTCAGGTCTTCCCTGACAAAGAATTCCAACAACCCGATATCGATGATATTCTCTCTTTTTGCCACCCCGATCCTATCACAAAATTCCCGGATACTGGCTGGGGTATAACCCCTCCTTCTCATCCCGCTGATCGTAGGCATACGGGGATCATCCCAGCCGCTGACGTGCTTTTCATTGACAAGCTGCATGAGTTTTCGTTTGCTCATTACCGTATAGGTCATGTTCAGCCGCGCAAACTCATATTGGTGGGATGGAAAAATCTCAAGTTTTTCGATCAGCCAGTTATATAATTCCCGGTGGGGCACAAATTCCAGGGTGCAGATCGAATGCGTGATGTTTTCAATGGAGTCACTTTGACCATGCGCAAAATCATAGAGAGGATAAATGCACCACTCATTCCCTGTGCGATGATGGGCGGCATGTTTAATCCGGTATAAAAAAGGATCCCTCATTTGCATGTTGGGAGAAGCCATATCGATCTTTGCCCTTAATACCCGGGATCCATCCGGGTATTTTCCGGCCTTCATTCCTTCCAGCAATTCGAGGTTTTCTTCAATTGATCTTTCCGCATATTTGTTTCTGTGACCAGCCTGCGTAGGTGATCCTTTCTGTTTCGCGATCTCTTCTGCAGTAGAATCATCCACATAAGCCAGCCCGGCTTTTACGAGCTTGATGGCAAACTCGTATAGTGCAGCGAAATAATCGGAGGCATAGAATTCATTTTTCCATGTAAAGCCCAGCCATTGAATATCCTCCTTGATACTGTCAACGTATTCCGTATCCTCTGTAATGGGGTTCGTGTCATCAAAACGGAGGTTCGTATACCCGCCATATTTCTTTGTCAGCCCGAAATTCAGGCAAATACTTTTCGCATGGCCGATATGGAGATAACCATTTGGCTCCGGCGGGAAGCGTGTTACCAGTTCTTTATATTTTTTATCCGCCAGGTCGGTTTCGATGATCTCTTCCAGGAAATTCAGTGATTTTTCTTCTGTCGACATATCGTACAAAGATAAGCAACGCAGGAAGGCATAAAAAAAATCCCGGTATCTCTACCGGGATAAAGGTTAGCGACGGCGAAAATCAGTTTTCGTTCTCATACGTAAAGAATCCTACTTCAGCCAGGACGGTCCCCGGGTCAGTATAATTCAACAAAGTGCTTTTGATTACACCCGTCATTTCTTCGCGCGTAGTGCAGAAGGATGCTTTCATCAAAGATAGCTTGTAAGAATTGATCTTGAATAATGCTAATCGGGAAGATTGCATGATGTGCTCATCGAGATAATGAAACTCCTGTGCAATGTAAGTTTGGTCGTTGTAGTATGGTTTGTTCATAAGAACGGGTTTTGGTTCTTAGGATATTGGAATCATTTAAACGTAAATACATTGTGAAAATTGTTACTCCTTGCGTAAAAGAGTGGAGGTTCCCGTTATATAGTGCTGGAATTCAGTGTTTTGATAATAGGATTCCCGGAGTGGAATAATGAATACTTATCTTTAATCAATGCGTTTTCTGCCCTTTTTAGTGTTCATTTTCCTGGTTTCCTGTAGCAGTTCCAGGATAGTGGAGACTCAACTTTACTTCGGGCAATCCAAACCCGATGGAAGTATGATTACTGACAACGAATGGAAAGGATTTAAAGAGATCTATATCAGCAGGGTCTTTAAAGAAGGAAGTACTGTTGTGAATGCATCGGGTAATTGGTTTGATCCTGAAAGCAGGAAGCTCATCGCTGAACCGACTTATGTTGTGATCTATTTTTATAAGCCATCAGCACTTATTTCCAAACAGATCGATTCACTTCGCAATGCTTATAAAACCATGTTTAAGCAACAATCGGTATTGCGTGTAGATAAAAAAGTAAAAGCTTTCTTTTAGTTATGAGTTAAGAGTTTAGAGTAATACCAAACTCATAACTCTTAACTCTTAACTCTTAACTCCACATTATAAAATTTCGTCCCACTTTGTTTTATCCTTCAGAAGCAGTTCCCGGATCAGCCGGAGGGGTGGCATACCATGATCCAGCACCTGGTCGTGGAATCTCTTCAATGAGAAATTACTTCCCTCCTGTTGCCTGTATTCTTCCCTGAGTTTGAATATCTCCAGTTTTCCCACCGTATAGAAAAGATAACCGGGATCGAAAGTTCCTCTCAACGCTTCCTGGTAAGACGGCTTTTCACCCTGGTACCAGTTATCCATGAAAAATTTGGTTCCTTCTTCAAGCGTCATTCCCTGGCAATGCATTTTAACGGATACACATAAGCGGCAGATACGCAGCAGGGCATCACCAGATTGCGTGATCCTGTACTTTGCTGCTTTTACCGGGTCACCCGTATTTCCCCAACCCTCATCGATCATCATTTTCTCGCAATAATGCGCCCAGCCTTCCATGAATGCATAACTGCCAAATATCTTTTGCACCCGTGTGGCATCAGAGGCATTGATATGCAGGAACTGGGTATAATGTCCCGGGTAAGCTTCATGCACTGTCACGTTATCGGTTGTGAAATAATCGAATTGGGTGAGCCAGTCTTCTTTTTGTTTAGCGGTCCATTTGGGATCAACGGGTGTGATATAATAATAAGCTTCTGTTGATTTTTCAAAAGGTCCGGGGGTATCCATCGAAGCCGTGCTGGTCGAGCGGGCATATTGTGGAGTCTCCTTCACCTGTACCCTTACTTCAGAAGGTATGGTGACGATCTGGTGGTCGACCAGGAATTGCCTGATGATCTCGAGGTGTTCTTTTGCCTCCGGGATCAGGCTATCGGCTGTAGGATGATCACGCTGGACCTCGTGGTATACATCAATGGGTTTTTTATTCGGATCGATGATCTTTGCAGCTTCATTGAACCTGTCCTGTTCTTTTTTCAATTCCGCCAACCCTGTTTCCAGGATCTTTTCGGGCGACATCACGATATCTTCACCATATAACAACATCTTTTTATAATTCTCCTCCCCAATCGCATAATTATGATTGGCTTTCGGCATTTTGTCTTTTTTCAACCAGTCGATAAACCCATTGATCGATGCGATGGCAGCGTCATTCCCACGTCTGAACTTTGCCATCAGTGAATCGTCTTTTACATCTTTTAAGGCAACGATCAGGTCTCCTCCCATGAAAGATGCATTCCCTCCTGCAATATCGATGGCTGTTTCTATATAAGGCTTGGGCAAAGATTCATCGAGGTTTTGTTTGGCGGCTTCATAAATAGCCGGCAGCATGGCCTCAGCAGCAATGATCGACTTCAGCCTGTCTTCCAAGGGAGCATAGTTTCTCTTTACATATACATTCACATCGATCGCCCCGGCATATTCCATGGGATTGTTGTAAAAATCACGGGTACCCTCGAATCCTAAAATTTCATTCATAATGGCGGAACGAAGGATCCGGTAATCATAAAACATTTTTGAACTCAGCTTTGTCGTGTCGAGGGCTGCCAGTTTCTGTTCAAAATCTTTCAGTCTTTTAAGTTCATTGTCCAGGGATGCCTTGCTATAGTCGGTAAGCTTTCCATCATATTCATGGAGTCCGAGGTTGATGGCAGATTGCGGACGCCAATCGAGATATCCTTTCAGGAAATCATCAGCAATGGTTTGGTAATCGCTATCGGCTGTGCCGGAAGAAGATTTTTTATCGTTGTTCTTGCAGGATACGATAACGACAAAAAGCATAACATAAGCAATGATTCTGTACATGAGAATAATGAATTAAGAATGATAAATTATTTGAAATGATTTAATCAGAGCATATAGGTCCAACCGCTATCCCACCTCCGTCAGCCTGCATGCCACCCACCAGTTTTTCACGGAGGGCCGTGATCACAAAATCCATGCGCCGGTTAGCAGCTTTGCCCATGGGTGTTTCATTATCAGCAATTGGTTTTGTTCCTCCGAAACCGACAGCAATCAGTCGTTTGCAATCAATGCCATTTGCGATCAGCCATTTGCAAACCGCCAACGCTCTTTTCCCGGTTAATACCTGGTTACCTGCAGCATCGCCTGAATTATCTGAGTGGCCTTCTACCCTGAGAAGGCTTACATAATCTTTAGCGATAAGAAATTCTTTCACCTGCCCGAGGGCTTTGATGCCATCTTCTGTCAACTCATCCGAACCCGTATTGAAAGTTACCGGGTTGGAAAGTACCAGCCGGTTTCTTTCTACGGTCGGTAATTGGGCCATTGCCGTGACCGATAGAATCAGCGAAACAAAAATGAAGAATGGTTTCATCATGCAAGATTTGATTTCAAATATAACTATCCACGATAACCTGTCATTTATTAACCGCTTCCGGCATCTGCGACAGATCGAAGGCTCCCTTCCGCAAATGGACCCCAAATTCCAGCCAGGCTTTCATACAGCACAGGAAATTGGCCCAGCCTTCCGTATTGCTTTTCAGCCACCGGATGCCTTCTTCATTGTTGGGCTTGCTTTTTTCCACAACGGTGACAAAAGTGGTTTTATTTTCTTTCGGAGTCAGTGTAATTTCGACCAGCGTCTCTGTTTTATCAAAATCATCCCAGTTGTAGGAAATAAATTTGTCCTTAATGATTTTTTTTATGCGAACGGGGAACTGGAGTTCCATTTCGGGGAATTTCCAGGTAAGCGTTTCTCCTTCCTCCATTCTTCCTGTACTGGTCGCAATGAAATAATTTTTCATTTTTTCCGGATCAACAATGGCTTCAAACACTTCATGTTCCGGTTTCCGGATGATCAGTCCCACTTTTATTTCCAGGTCCTTCTTGCTCATAAAAATTTTTTTAAAGATAATTTATTATCTTTTCCATTCTAAAAAAACATAACCCCTTTAACAACCGGATATATGAAAGCAATTTTCCTTTCCTTCCTGCTCAGCCTGGTCCTTTTTTCATGCAAGTCGCAATCCAAAAAGAAGAATAAAAAAGATCCTGAACCCACACCGGCAGTAGCCGTCAATGCGCCGGTTGATTATGATCTGCTTCACCCGCTGAAAAAATGGACGCTCCCGAAGGAACTATTCGAGATTTCAGGTCAATCCTGGATCGATGAAAATCACCTGCTGGCTGTGGAAGATTTCCACCCAACACTTTACCTGCTTCGCCTGGACGATAACCTCCAGGTTGAAAAAACGATCACTTTCGGGGATAGTTCAGGTAAGAAATTTGACCTCGAAGATGTGGCGGTAATCGGGCCGGATGCTTATGCACTCTGGAGCCAGGGAAAAGTGTATAAGATCGCCAACTGGAATGGAAAGATCGCAGTCACAAAATATAAAACAGGCCTGGATAAAGCCAATAATACGGAGGGGCTTTGTTTTGACCCGGTTGGTGGCAACCTGCTGGTGGCCTGTAAGAATGAGTCAGATATCGCTGATGAGAAAAAATCCACGCGCAGCATATTTGAATTCGACCTGAAAGGCGATAGCCTGAAAACAGAACCCTTTCTGTTGATCCACACAGACGAACTGATGAAAATGAGCTCAGAAAAACTATTATTCTTTCCCTCCGCGATTGCGATACACCCTATCACCCATGATATATATGTTCTCTCTACACGGGATACAAAATGCATGGCACGGTATAAGCATAGCGGAGAGCTTATCTCACTGCAATTCTTCGATAAAGATCTCTTTCCCCAACCGGAAGGGATCTGCTTCGCACCGGATGGAACAATGTATGTTAGCTCCGAAGGAAAACACGGTGAACAGGCTGTGATCTACTCATTTAAACATTTGAAGTAGGACCCATGCATCAAATTGCAGCTACCCTGTGTCTGATTCTTACCAACCAAAACTAACCAGATGGCTGAATCTACTCCGCAAGCCAGGAAGGCAACTCCACTTAAAACCATATTATTAGCAGGGTTTGTTGCCGGCACCATGGATATCACTGCCGCCTGTATACAATATTATATAAATACAGGAAAGGGTCCGGGCAATGTCCTCAGGTTTGTAGCCCGGGGAGCATTGGGAAGATCTGCATTATCTGGCGGAAATACTTCAGCTCTCTGGGGTTTGTTTTTTCATTATTGTATTGCATTTATCTGGACGATCTTCTTTTTCTGGATCTACCCAA
>DATINK010000326.1:0-3372 GCA_035474355.1 Chitinophagaceae bacterium
GTACTTATAAAACAAGTCGCGCAGGCTAAGGCTCAACAGTTCACTCCGGGTCGTATTGATCTGGTCTTGCATCAAAGAATTATCAGTTTAGCCGATGGCTTATTTAAAAATGTTATAAATAAAAGCTAGTGCTGTGATGAGGCTTAAAGCAAAGCTGATCCGTTGGGTAACCAGCGCCTGGTCAGCCTGCTTTGCTTTCCGCTCCGTAGGTTCTACCAGGACAATATCATTTTGCATCAGGTTGAAATAGGGTGAATCGTAAAAGTCTTTAGAAAGATCGATGGTTCCGATCTCCCTGATCCCATTATACTCGCGTATCACTTTTACTTCTTTCTTACCGTATTCAGTGATCCCTCCTGCCTTGCCGATCGCTTCTAATATGGTTATCCTTTCCCCGGGCACGGTAAATTCGCCGCCATTGGCAACCTCACCAGATACCATCACCTTGTAATTCAAAAACCGGATGATGACAGAAGGAGATTTCAGCAGTTCAACAGGCTCTGTCAGTCTTTTCTTTATCTGGGCGGCAAGTTCCGTTTTGGTCAAACCGGCAGCATGAAAACTGCCCAACCGGGGATATTCGATATTTCCATTCACATCCACCAAAAGTCCGGCGGGGGAGCCAGCTGTCGCTCCCGTTGAACGCATGTTGTATAATTCATCTGCACCGGGAAGCGTGCTGAGGCTATAGACCTGTATCGAGAGCAGGTCATTGGTCTGGATCCTGAGTTCCGGGATCTTCACTTTGTATTTACCGCTGGTATCGGTGATATTCTCCAGGTAATTGGGAAGTCTTTGTGTTGTATGACAGGAGCAGAGGTATACAGGAAGTCCGACCAGGGCTAAAATCCGGAGGAATTTCATTGATACGATTTTAATGGTGGCGATCATGCCGCTCAATCAAAATGGTTTTATTTGGGATGCGCCGAAGTTAATTTACTTCTGTCAATATACGCTACCAAAATATACCCAAGACTGTCGATAGCGACTTTGGCAGTTTTGTGTCTTACGTCCAGCACTTTTCCTTCCTGGTCCATCAGCATTCCATTGGTGATTCTTACCCGCTGGTTCACTTTGATCTCCACCTGTTGCACTTCTACATTTTCATATTCATTCAGGAAGCGTTTGATCGCGTTGATCTCTTTTTCCCGAATCACGGCCGGCTTTCCGTCCCAATAAACAAAATTGATGGCGCCCGGTGTCATCCTTACCGTTGAACGGTCATCATCTCCTATTTTCACAAAGACATAAGATTTGAATAAGGGTTCTTCTACTACTTTCACGCGATCACTCCATTTACGCCTCACTTTATTGAGCGGACAATAGCATTCCAGACCCTTCTCTGTCAGAAGTTGATTCACTTTCTTTTCCCACCTGGGCCTGGTATATATTGCAAACCACTTTCGAGTCACGGCTTCGCCATCTCAGTCACGTATAGAAGATTTACATGACTGGTTTTCAATGAATATGAATAATTCCGGAGGACTGGATAAAACCTCCAACTATTTGGGTGCAAATATAGTAGTTGGATGTGAGTGGTAATGCAATAAAATGTGCAGATTTTGAGGGATTTATTCCCAAAAAGGGAAAATTTATTCTACCCCGGTATTTTAGTCAAGTAAGCTTACTAAACCATTTTTGAGTTGGTATTCCTGTCCGGTCGTGGAGCATTTTGCCCTTTCTTTATTGTCAAATTCCAGCTTCATTCCCGATTGGCTGATCCATCCGATTGATTTTGCAGGGTTTCCGGCTACCGAAGCGTAGGCAGGTATTGAATTGATGACCACCGCGCCGGCCCCGATCATGGCATATTCACCGATTTCAATTCCGCATAGAATGGTGCAGTTCGCACCCAGGCTGGCGCCTTTCCGGATTTGAGTAGGTTTGAATTCATTTTTTCTCTCAATAAAACTCCGGGGGTTGATCACATTGGTAAAAACCACCGAAGGCCCGATGAAAACATCATCGGCAACAGTTACACCATTATATATAGATACATTATTCTGGACCTTCACGCCATTGCCAAGGACAACATTATTATCGACAAATACATTCTGTCCGATAATGCAATTCATACCCACTTTAGCGCCGGGCATGAGGTGACAAAAATGCCAGATTTTAGTTCCGGCGCCTATCTGCGCACCTTCGTCTATTATAGATGTAGGGTGTATAAAAGAGGAATCTTTTGACATGAAACCTAAAATACTTCATTCCCGCCCATTTTGCTACATTTAGTCAACCAATTTGCTGCTTGTGAACCAACGTTTTTATTCCCTGGATGTTTTTCGCGGCGCTACTGTTTGCCTGATGATCCTGGTGAATAATCCCGGAAACTGGGGTCATATATATGATCCTCTCGACCATGCCCCCTGGCATGGATTAACACCTACCGACCTCGTTTTCCCTTTCTTTTTGTTTGCCGTTGGGAATGCACTGTCTTTTGTAATTCCACGGTTACAGGCAGCGGGTGATGGGGCATTTTGGAAAAAAGTTATTACCCGTACGCTCATCATCTATGCAGTAGGACTTTTTCTTACCTGGTGGCCCTTTGTCCGTTGGGTGGGCAATCATCTTGAATTCAGGGATTGGGTAGATCCGAAAAATCACATGCTGGGTGTTCGTACACTGGGTGTACTGGCAAGAATAGCCATCTCCTATTTCTTCGCTTCTATCATTATATATTATACAAAGTCAAAGATGGCTTTCTATATAAGCATGCTCATCCTGCTGGCTTATTGGGCGCTTTGCTTTTTAAAGGGAGATCCAAGTGACCCCTATAGTATGAATGGATTTTTTGGTAATCAAGTTGACCGTGATGTTTTGGGAGTAGCTCATATGTATAAAGGAGAGGGAATTCCTTTTGATCCCGAGGGTCTCATGAGTACCATGAATGCCATTGTCCAGGTGATCTTCGGATACCTGGTGGGAGAATACATACAGAAGAAGGGCAAGAATTTCGAAATGATCAGCGGTTTATTCGTTGCGGGTGTGGCGATGCTGGTTACGGGTTTCTGTTGGGATATGGTATTTCCCATTAACAAAAAGATCTGGACAAGCTCCTATACGATCTATACAACGGGAATGGCCACAATCACGATCGCTACCATGATCTACCTGATCGAATTCAAAAATGTAAAAGGATGGTTGAGTAAATTTTTCGACGTATTTGGTAAAAATGCGCTTTTCGTGTTTGCATTAAGTGCGTTCCTTCCAAAGACACTTGCCCTGATACGCATACCCGATCACATAAATGACAAGGGAAAAATGGTATATACAAACCCTTGGAACTGGCTCTACCAAAAAGTATTGGTTAAGATCCCAGGTGATCCCAGGCTGGGCTCATTGTTATACGCGCTTTGCGTTATCACCCTT
>DATINK010000327.1:0-2179 GCA_035474355.1 Chitinophagaceae bacterium
CCAATTCCATATCGGGTGAAAATTTATTGCGGGGAACTTCGATCAGCATTTCATTGTTTTTAGGACCATAAGCCTCATTGACCGGGATATGGATCGTTTTCTTTTCTCCCACCGACATACCCGTCACGCCCTGGTCAAATCCTTTGATCACCATCCCCTTCCCTATCTCAAATTCAAGCGGGGCACGCCCTTCCGAAGAGTCAAATGATTCCCCACTGGTGAGTTTACCGTGATAATGCACTTTCACTTTATCGCCGCTTTTTGCTTTTTGCATAGTGTATCATTTAAATGGTTAATCGTTCCGGCCGCGTCAAAGTAAATGAAATCTTTCACATTTTTACCCAATAATTTTTCGGGATATTTGCGACAAGAATATGGATCGTCTATGAGATCAGTCATCATCTTTTTTGCCTTTTTTCTTACACTCGGGAGCGCTGCCATGGCCCAGGGAGATAACAAAATGAATCCCGCAACCACTCCCCTGCCTGGAGACTCAGTCATTCCCGGAGCTGAAAGAACTGCGGTATATGTCCCCTTGATCAAGGGTAAAAGGATCGGGATCTTTGCCAACCCCACATCGATGGTGGGGAAGACGCATATTGTGGATACTCTTTTAAAACTGGGAATTGACATCAAAATGATCTTCGGGCCCGAACATGGGTTCCGCGGAACTGCTGATGCCGGTGAAAAAGTGGGCAATTATACTGATGAAAAAACAGGTATCCCCGTGGTTTCGCTTTATGGCGCAAAAAGAAGGCCTTCCCCTGAGGACCTGAAAGATCTTGATATCCTGGTCTTCGATATCCAGGATGTTGGCGTTCGTTTCTATACTTATATTTCTTCTCTGCAGGAGTATATGGAGGCGGCATTTGAAAACAGTAAACCGCTTTTAATACTCGACCGTCCCAATCCCAATGGGTTTTATGTCGACGGACCGGTACTGGATATGAAATTCAAATCCTTTGTCGGCATGCAGCCTGTTCCCACGGTTTATGGAATGACACTGGGAGAATACGCCATGATGATCGCCGGGGAACGCTGGCTCAGTTCAGAAAAAGCCAATGCGAAATATGATTATTACCGGACAGCTGAAAATTCAGAGGATACTGCCTTTCATTTTCTCGTGATCAAAGTCAGGAAATATGAGCACAAGACTAAATGCCAGCTCCCCGTAAGGCCTTCACCCAACCTTCCGGATATACAATCCATTTATCTTTACCCTTCTACCTGCCTGTTTGAAGGAACGGTTTTCAGTGAAGGAAGAGGTACCGATAAACCTTTTCAGAAAATAGGTCATCCCCTGATGGCAAAAAACCTTTACTCTTTTACACCCCAGCCTAATGAAGGAGCCAAAAACTCAAAGCATTATTTTGAGAAATGCTATGGATGGAACCTGGGTGGCAAGCCGGAAGAAGTTGCAAAAGAAGTGGACAATCATGTCCAGTTGAAATGGATCATCAATGCATACAACCAGTTTCCGGGTAAGGATAGCTTTTTCCTGAAATCGAATAGTTTTAACCGGCTGGCAGGTAACGATGTGCTGATGCAACAGATCAAAGACGGAAGATCAGAAGAAGATATCCGCAAAAGCTGGGAGCCTGCATTAACTGAATATAAAAAAATAAGGAAAAAATACCTGATGTATCCTGATTTTGAATGACCTCCCCGCATTTATGAGCAAATCATTGAAAGATCTTCGCGTTGTTTTTATGGGCACTCCCGAATTCGCCGTGCCATCCCTGGAAGCCCTGGTCAAAGCAAAATCTAATGTGGTGGGTGTGATCACAGCACCGGATAAACCGGCAGGGCGAGGAATGAAACTGACGGAAAGCGCCGTGAAAAAATTTGCGGTTAGGAAAAAATTGAAAGTCCTTCAGCCTGAGAAATTAAAAAATCCTGAATTTTTAGAAGAATTGAAAAGCTTGCAGGCCGACCTGCAGGTGGTGGTAGCTTTTCGTATGTTACCCGACCTCGTATGGAATATGCCAGCACTGGGTACGATCAACCTGCACGCATCTCTGCTGCCTCAATATCGCGGAGCCGCTCCTATCAACTGGGCCATCATAAACGGTGAACAGGAAACGGGTTTGACAACATTTAAATTGAAACATGATATAGATACCGGGGATATTCTTTTACAGGAAAAAATGCAGATCGGTGAAAATGAAACGGCGGGTGA
>DATINK010000328.1:0-4746 GCA_035474355.1 Chitinophagaceae bacterium
ATGGAGATCGAAAGGCAGCGGGGCATCTCGGTGGCCACGTCTGTGATGAGCTTTGAATATCATGACAAACTCATTAACCTGCTTGATACGCCGGGTCACAAAGACTTTGCTGAGGATACCTACCGCACATTGACGGCCGTGGATAGCGTGGTATTGGTGGTGGATAGTGTGAATGGGGTAGAGGAACAGACAAGAAGGCTGATGGAAGTATGCAGGATGCGGGATACGCCGGTAATTGTTTTCATCAACAAACTCGACCGGGACGGTAAGAACCGGTTTGACTTGCTGGAAGAGATTGAAAAGGAATTATCAATTGGTTTGCATCCCATGACCTGGCCCATTGGCAGCGGGAAAGAATTCAAAGGCGTTTATAATTTGCACGATAAAAGTCTTTTACTCTTTTCCCCGAATACAAAAGCCACAGAAGCGGATATCATTCCTATAACGTCCATGAATGATGAAGTGTTGGGAAATAAATTAGGAGAGAAAGAAGCTGCGCAATTGAGAGAAGACGTTGAATTGGTAGATACAGTCCATGGACAATTGAATGTTGACGATTACCTCGCGGGCAAATTGGCGCCCGTATTTTTTGGAAGTGCAGTCAACAATTTCGGCGTTAAAGAAATGCTGGATACATTTATCCGGATTGCTCCCACGCCTAAGAGCAGGGAGACCAATACCAGGCTGGTAAATGTAGAAGAGGACCTGCTCAGCGGTTTTGTATTTAAGATCCACGCCAATCTCGATCCCCGTCACCGCGATCGCATCGCATTTTTCAGGGTATGTTCAGGGAAATTTGAAAGAAATAAATATTTTCATCACGTTCGCCTGGATAAAGATGTTCGGTTCAGCAACCCTTATAGTTTTATGGCCCGCGACAAAAGTGTTATCGAAAATGCTTTTGCCGGGGATGTGGTCGGGCTATTTGATACCGGTAATTTCAAGATCGGGGATACACTCACGGAAGGAGAGGATTTCTTTTTCACGGGCATCCCATCATTTTCCCCGGAAATATTCAAGGAAGTGGTGAATAAGGATCCGATGAAGACAAAACAACTGGAAAAGGGTCTCTTGCAATTAACGGATGAAGGGGTTGCGCAGTTATTCACCCAATTTGGCGGGAATAAAAAGAGCATCGGTTGTGTCGGCGAATTGCAGTTTGAAGTGATCCAGTACCGGTTGTTGCATGAATACGGGGCTTCAGTTATTTTCAATAACCTGCCTTTTTATAAAGCCTGCTGGATCACCAGTAACGATCCGGCCAAATTACTGGAGTTTACGCGCTTTAAACAGGCCAATATTGCCAATGATAAAGATGGGCACCTGGTCTATCTCGCGCAAACCGAGTGGTTCCTGAATACAGAAAGAAATAATAATCCCGCGATCCAGTTTCACTTTACTTCCGAGATTCACAAAGATGGAGTGGAAAGTTAAAGCAGAATTGCTACCTGATCAATGCAAATGTCCCTTTCCTGAAGATGGGTTTCTCCGCGCATGCTGACTTGGCTTTGATCATGTAAACGAAGACATCAGCATTTTGATCGACTCCCTTATACTTACCATCCCAGCAACTGGCGGGGTTGCTGGTATAAAATATTCTTTCACCCCAGCGGTTATAAATGCTGAACTCGAGTCCTGATATGGCGCCCCAATAACGGATACCATAACAATCATTCAATTGATCCCCATTCGGTGTAAACGCAGTGGGCATCAGGAAGGCTCCCGGGTTAGCAACGAGGATATTGACTGTAACCGTGTCAGTATTCTGGCAGCCTGCAGCATCCGTTCCGGTTACTGTATAAGTCGTAGGTGCCTGGGGCATGGCGATGGGGTTTCGAATATTCGTTTGATTCAATGTAGATCCGGGTGACCATTGATATTGTAAGCCGCCTGTAGCAGATAATTGACTTTGATCGTTACTGCAATCGATATCATTTGACCGGGCAGCCTGGATATCGGGCAGCGGCAATACATTGACCGTGGTAGATAAAGTGGATGAAATATGACATACCGTATCTGTAATGAGTACATCATAATTAGTAGTAGTCTGTGGTGTGGCAACCGGATTGGGAATCGATGGATTATTCAGAGATGCAGCGGGTTGCCAGGAATAGGTATGACCGCCGGATGCCTGGAGTTGTGATGTTTTGTTTTCACACATAGCCGGTGCGGCGTTGATCGAAAAGACTGCAGGTGGAACAATAGTCACTTTTATCGAATCATTATTCATACAGCCATTGGAATCCGTAACATTCACATAATAGGTGGTGGGTCCAGTGGGTGATGCGGTAGGATTAGGTATTGAACCATTATCCAGTGTGGCAGCGGGGGACCAGCTATAAGTCACTCCTCCGCTGGCTGACAATTGAGTGCTGGTATTCTGGCAAATGGAAACGTTCGGTGATTTAGTGATCACAGGTTTGGGGTTAACGTTTACTGTTACAGTATCCTTTCCGGAACAACCATTTGCATCCGTTCCCGTAACGAAGTATTGAGTAGTAACAGAAGGAGTTGCAACCGGGCTACTGATACTCGGATTACTGAGTCCGGGAGCAGGGGACCAGGAATAGGTGAGTGCACCCGTTGTAGTAAGCGTTACTGGAGATCCTGCACAAATGGTAGGATCTGCAATGGTTGAAACGATTGGACTTGCAACCGCTGTTACATTTCTTGTTATACTGTCTTTACAACCGTTTATATCCGTTATAACGAGTTTTATTGTAAACACGCCTGCATTACTGTATGCATGAGATGTGTTTTGTGTGGATGCTGATCCACCATCACCAAAAAACCATTGCCAGGTTGAAACAGGGTTTGTATTGGTGTACCCCAGGCCATTTAAGTTATAATTATTACAACTCGGAGAGCTTGCCTGTATACGTACAGAATCAATGTTGGGTTTAAAAGGTATGAGATCAAATGGAACATTTAAACTGACCAGGGAAACTCCATTCTGACCTGCTGTAGCACCCCAGGGATTATTCGCATCCTGGGTTAACACCCCGTTTGCGCCACCGGTAGTAGTATAAGTTATATTGGCTGGAATCGATGGACTGTTTGTAAAAAATAATCCACCACCACCGCCACCTCCCGCACCGATTCTGCCCCCGAGTGGAACATCACCGATCATATCTCCTCCTTTTCCGCCTTTTGTTTCAACAGCTGTATTGTCAAGAATTGTGTTCGTACTTATTAAAATGGAGCCCCCCGCTCCGCCGCCACCCATCGCATCATGACAATTGGAAGGCCCAGCTATGATGCAACTGGTCGCATTACTTCCATTGGCCAGGATCTTATGTGAGTTTGCTATCAGTTTATTAGAGATGAGGAGTATCATACCGCCGCCATTTCCCCCACTCATAGGAGGAGTTCCTATATTATCCATTTGCCCGGCTCCGCCACCACTGCCCATAAATACTTTATTCGTTACGGAATTATAAGTAAGCGGATGACCCCCAACACCTCTATTGTCGAATGGAGAACTTCCACAATTATTCAACTGGTAGCCTCCAAAACCACCAGATCCTCCGTTGGCACCACCACCGCCGCCGCTATTATGTCCCAATCCACCACCGCCACCTCCCGCCGGACTTCCTTTACCACAAATGATGGTTTGTGAAATTGTCGTTATGCTTTCCCCTTTTTGAGCTGCAATGCTATTACTTGCTATCGGGTAATTATAATTATTTTCAAAACAGGTTAGGGTATTATTCTGAGGATTGAAACCAATACCTCCCATAAATCCTTTACCGCTTACGTCAATATCTGCTGACAGGCTAATTGTATCCTGTACGATCATAGCCAGCACACCCCCTTTACTACCATCCCAGGGCAGACAAGTCAGTGTTCCTGAGACACTAACATTTTGATAGTAGGGGACCCTCACTAACTGGACTTTACCAACAGGAATATCATATTGCCTGGTGAGATAATTTTTTAACTCGATAACATTTCCAGATTTGCTTTTTACAAAATTAAATTCATAATTACCTGAGTTCTTATAGTTGCTTATCGTACCGAATGCAGATGTGTTAGTTGAATCAATGACAGCTCCCTTCATCTGGATCATCAAAACTGTATCACCAGCTCCGAAAGCTGTTGCATCTTCCACAATGATCTTATTCTCACAGGGATCAAAGCCTAATACGGGGGTGTATTGATTAATTACATTTGAAATACTGGGCCTGCAATCACCCAGCACTTCAACTTCTTCCTGGTTGATAGGCCTGTCATAGATCCTGATCTCATCGATCACACCGTTGAACCAATAAGGAAAAGGTGTATAATTTTTTTTACCAAAAAACAAGTCTTCAGTATTTGTTCCGATGGGCGATAGTTTGGGGGCTTTCCATACCAGGGAGCAATTCACATAAAGTTTTACAGAATCTGCACTGACTGTATAAACAACGGGATACCAGGTTCCCGGTGTTACATAAGGAGTGTAAAGCGGGGGGCTTCCATTTGTGTTACTATAACCGACAAAATTTTGATGCAGTATATCCGGGTTATTGCAATCGGCTCCCGTCCAGGCGGCCTGTGTAAATCGTAAACTGTAATCACCTGTTAAATAATCGGCCTGGCCTTTGTCAATAATACAGTTGTTATAACAAAGGCCATTGTAAAAGCCCATCGGCTTCACCCACGCAAAAAGAGTCATTTGTTGTGGGCAAAGAGTTGCATTATTAGGGATCTGGATATAGCTTGAAGTTCCATTGAAGAGATATGCTCCATTGGGATTGCCTAACC
>DATINK010000329.1:0-5864 GCA_035474355.1 Chitinophagaceae bacterium
CTTTAAGCCCCCTCCTTGGGAGGGGGTTGGGGGAGGCCTAAACCCCTAACGCTTCATTAAAAAATTCTATCACCGGTTGCAATGCTTCAAAAGCTGCAACCGTTTTTTTTACCAGGTCTTTTGAAGTAAGGTCAGTATCCTTCAGGCTGATCATGGCAATATAACTTTTCAATCGCAGGTATTCAGATGCCGGATGATCCGCCGGGTATCCCTTCGGTATACGGGTTAACATGAATTCTGCAGTTTTATCAAGGTCTTTATATACAGACCGGAATTTTTTTGCAGCCAGGATCTTTTTGAGATCCGGAAAATTATAATCGATCTCCTGCCTTGTTTTTTTCAACTCCTCTGGTATAGGTCCGTATAAACCTCCGCCTGTAAAACTTCCTCCCGGTTCCAGGTGAAAATAATATCCTGCAGAACCAAATGCTTTCTTCCCACCCTTGTTGATGCTGGCGCCAAAATTTGTTTTATAAGGAGACTTGTCTTTTGCAAATCGTATATCCCGGTTGATCCGGAATAGACATTCTTTGGCGGTTAAGTTTTTGATCGATGGGTCGTTTTTACCTTGTTTGTCGATCACTTGCTGTACAAATACTGCAAAATCCATTTTTGCATCTTCATAGCGTTTGCGATTCAGGTCAAACCAGGGCTTGTTGTTATTCTTTTTTAAATCCTTTAGAAATTTTAGTGTAGATAAGCTCAGCATGAGGACTATTTACGATTTACGAATTACGATTTACGAATTTGACATAGCAAGGGCTTGTCTTTATTTAACATTTAGCATCTAACATTTAAAATTACTTGACGCGTTTCCAGTTTTCACCACTCTTAATGCGGTACATGGTCATTTCGCTGACGCCATAGTTTTTGGCAAGCTGGCGGATAGTAATATTTCTATTCTTATTACGGAGTATGGCTTTGATCCTTTTTACCTCCGGCGCCGAGAGTTTGAGTCCTTCTGCTCTGGTGGCCTGCTTTTCTTTATAAGCCATTTTCGCCGGGCTTTCCTGCTGGTGGCTGATCATTTGATCAAGTGAGGCCCATCGGAGATTGCGGATCGAATTATCCAGTTTGTTGTGGTTACGATGAATGACATATCCTTGTTTTGAGGATGATCTTTTCAGAAAGATCTTGGCCATTTCGCGGTGTATATATAATGTACCCTTGTTACCTGGGCGGTGAAGATTCAATGTCCGGTAACCGGTCGTTAAAGACCCGCTTAATAGTTTTCCATCTTCCAGTATGTTCTTTTTGTAACTGGCTATACGTCCGGCATTCGATACGGCGTATCGATTACGAAGCTGCTTCCACCCGGGAAAAACCAGCGGCTTCCAGGTTTCACCGGCCAATTTCTTGATCATTGAAAAAGGTTTTTTAACGAGGATCGGATGCAGTTGATAACAAGGGTCTCAAGATTAATCAGAGCTTAGATCAGTACTGTCTAAGGTAAAGGAAAAAACCCCATGGCAAATATTATTTTTTACCGATCATTTGCAGAAATTCAGCTTCAGAAATGATTTTCACACTGTTGATCTTCTTCGCTTTTTCAAGCTTGCTTCCCGCATCTTCGCCAACCACCAGGTAATGAAGTTTCGTACTAACGCCACCGAGTATCTGCCCCCCGTTTGTTTCTACCATCGCTTCTGCATCGCTTCGCTTCAGTGTTGGTAAAGTTCCGGTAAAAAGAAAAGTATGACCGGTAAGATTCCCGCCTTTCACCAATTGTTTTTTTTCATTTTTAAAAGCCAACCCCAGTTTTTCGAGTTGTTCAAGCATTTTGATATTATCCTTGTTGCTGAAAAAAGCATAGATACTTCCGGCTACTTTGGGTCCTACATCTTCCAGGTTTTGCAGGTCTTCCAGTGAGAATTTTTTAAAATCCAGCAGGTGTTTTACTTCCTGTGCAAGCGTTTTTCCGGTTGTTTCACCCACAAAACGAATACCCAGGCCGAAGATCAAGCGGTGCAGAGGTTGTTTCTTTGAGTTTTCTATCGCTTGTTGAAGATTATCGATAGATTTTTGTCCAAACCCCTCCAGTTTGGAGATCTTATTAAAATCCAGCGTATAAATGCCTGGAATATCTTTCAATAAACCCAATTCATAAAATTTGCGAACATTGGCATCTCCGAAACCACGGATGTCCATGGCATCCTTGCTCACAAAATGGATGATACGTTCTACTACCTGGGCGGGGCATTCAATATTAATACAGCGCCAGGCCGCTTCGCCTTCTTCTTTATATAATTTACTGTCACATACCGGGCAGGTCTTGGGAAAAGCGATCTTTTTTTCCTTTCCTGTTCTTGCGTCTGCGAGCGACTTAACAATATATGGAATGACGTCCCCTGCTCTTTCCACTAAAACCGAATCCCCGATACGCAGGTCTTTTTCCCGGATGACATCTTCATTAAAAAGGGAAATGGAAGAAATGGTGACGCCACCGATAGGAACGGGTTGAATCTTTGCAACCGGCGTGATCGTTCCGGTTCTGCCCACCTGGAATTCAACATCCAGTAATTTACTGGTACCCTGTCTTGCCTTGAACTTGTAGGCGATCGCCCAGCGGGGATGGTGGGTGGTCATGCCCATTTTATCCTGCAGTGCAAGGTCATTCACTTTGATCACCATTCCATCGATCTCGTAGGGCAGGTTATCTCTCTTTACTTCATATTCGTTGCAGTATTTTATCACGGCTTCAATTCCCTTCAGCACTTTCATTTCTTTTTTCGGACTACGGAATCCCAGGTCCCATAACATTTCAAGAGAGGCACTATGACTCGCCAGTGCAGCCGGCATTTTTTTTCCTTTAGCGAGGGTAAAAAAACTTACGTGGTACACAAAAGCTTCCAGGTTACGCCTTGACACTTCCGCAGGATCCTTGATACGCAATGTACCAGAAGCAGCGTTGCGGGGATTGGCGAGAGGGGCAAGGCCCTGTTCGGTAATTTGTTCATTATACTTTGCGAAATTCTTTTTGTTGATCAGCACTTCTCCGCGTATCTCGGCCTGTTGCAATCCATACGCCGAAAATTTTGCAGAAAGGGGAATGCTCCGGATCTGCCGGATATTGGTAGTGACTTCATCACCTTCCACGCCATCGCCGCGGGTAGCGCCGCGGGCCAGCATATCATTTTCATAAACCAATGAAATACTTCCTCCATCGAATTTTGGTTCCACGCAGTATTCGATCTCTTTTAGGCCGGTTAATTCTTTTGCCTTGCGGTCAAAATCAACCAGGTCTTCCCGGTTATATGAATTATCCAGGGAAAGCATGGGTACGAGGTGATGCGCTGCGGGAAAATCTTTGGTAAGTCCTTTAGCTACACGTTGCGTAGGGGAATCAGAACTGATCAGGGAAGGGTTTTCGGTTTCTAATTTCTCCAGGGCCTTGAACAACTGATCATATTCCGCATCCGCGATCAGCGGCTCGTTCAGTATATAATATCTATGCTCATGAAAACGTAAAGCGTCCCGGATCTCTTCAATGTCCTTTTTCACCAGTGCCCCGGCTTTTTGTTTTTTGAGCAGGGCCGTTGTGCTTTTTTGTAACTGTTGTGTTGCTTCTTTTGAGTACATAATATTTTAAGCATCATTTTACCTGGTAAAGTTAGGGGAAGGAAATTTTGTTACCGGGCTGCATTACTACTATGATCGTCCCTTGCGTCGCACACTTCGGCTTCCGGTAATTCTACTCAGCAATGGGGTGGCTCATTAGAATGCCGAGGCAGAAAAAAATTCGAAGAAATTGTTCAGCCCCTACGGGGCTGGGATGTAAAATTAAAATTGGGTGCTACCGATATTGGACCCCGCTGGGGTCCTGGCTAATTAAAAAGTATTCATTTCTACAAACAGGAGACTCCTGCGGAGTCTTGGGGGATGTAAAAAAATGCGATGCTACAAACAGGGAACTCCTACGGAGTCAGATACAATGAATCATATATGTAGCCTCGAAGGGGTGATATTTTTATAGCACATGGATTGATTTAGATACAGAGCGCTGAAGGAGCGGCATGATTAATGTAATAATGTCACCCCTTCGGGGTTTTAATTCATAAACAACGGGTGTTTTTATAATAATGTCGAACCCTCGGGATTGAATGAAATATGTATTCGACCCCATCGGGGCCGCCTGATTGTAGAAAGCATTGGATTGTTATTATTTCAGACCCCGTAGGGGTTGAACATGCTGTTCGTTTTTTATGCTGCCGCTATTCAATTTTGAATTTCGAAAATGCCGAATAGCGGACAGAAAGCACAAGAGTGCGACGCAACAGCAGATCATAGTAGTACTACAGCCGGGCCAAAAAAGAAAAAAGAAAGCCGCCTCACGAGAGACGGCTTTGTGTGTAGCCCTGACGAAAGAGAATCCAATCTATTGTTTCAGAAATAATGCGCTTGCTAATTGATTTGGTGAGGACAAGGTGTAAGAATATATCCCCGGCAGCAGGTTGCCCAGGTCATGATCCCAGTTATTGGCGCCTACTGTTACGTTTCTGATATAATTCCTGACAACAATTCCATTCACATTCATGATCTTGATATAAACTGTTTCAGTATGTGTAGAAAAGAATTGGACGTGTAATGTGTTGATGACAGGATTCGGCGTTAATACAAGGGTAGGTGCATTATTACCCGGCACCCGGACCGTTTTGCATATCCTGGTTTCACATCCTAATTGCGTGCGAATGGTCAGACATACATTATAATCACCGCCCTGTGCATAGGTATGCATAACTTCTTCGCCGGCACCTGTGCTGCCATCTCCGAATGTCCAGCGGAAGCCGATCACCTGGTCGTTTGGATTATGAATGCTGAATCCTTTGAATTTATACGTACGAGGACCGGTCAATGTTTCAACCATATAACCCCCACATATATTCGTTGATCCCTGGATTCTTACTTCCAGACAATCGTAAGCTTCACATCCTCCCTGGAACCGGACCTTCACACAAGCCCTGTAAATACCAGGACCCGGATAAGTATGACGGATCACGAAATCCGGCAGCGGACCATTCGGATCGATCATGATACATGTATCCTCACCATCTCCAAATACCCAGCAGATCCTTTCGGGCCTGCGCGGAGGCGCTGAACTGGGCACCGCCAGGAATCCGCGAACAAGGCTGGTTATTGAAGGTGTGATCTCAAATAACCCGACCGCACAAGTCACTGGTATGGGTGGAATAATAATGGTCTTGCATTTTCTTGCTTCACAACCTCCGTAGTAGAGGATCTTCACACATACTTCATAAGTGCCGGGATGCTGGTAATTATGCGGAACAACATATTGGCCGTTATAATCCTGTCCATAATTGATACAGGTATCCTGGCCGTCGCCGAATGTCCAGCATATTCTCGCGGGTTTCCGGTTGTTATTATTACATGGAAGTGCCCTGAAATAAGTTCTTAACTGGTCATTCGCTGATGTGTTTGGAATTCTTTCAAAGTCAGCAGTACACTGGTCCGGTCTTACGATCTCGATCAACTTACACTTCCTGGCTTCACAACCTCCGTAGTAGAGGATCTTCACACATACTTCATATGTGCCGGGATGTTCATAGCGATGACTGACAGCGTAAACACCTGTATAGTTTTCAGGATAGGTTATACAAGTATCGCGGCCGTCGCCGAATGTCCAGCATATTCTTGCCGGCTTCCTGTTATTACTGTTCCAGGGAAGCGCTTTAAAATAACTCAGTAATGCATCATTGGTAGAAGAAACAGGGATTCTTTCAAAATCAGCGCGACATTCATCTTCAGGACCTACCCTGACCGGTTTGCACTTGCGTGCTTCACAGCCACCGAAGTAAATGATCTTCACACATACTTCGTAATTGCCCGGATGTTCATAGTTATGTGCA
>DATINK010000330.1:0-16484 GCA_035474355.1 Chitinophagaceae bacterium
AGGAAGGAAGCGATCGTTCCACCTTCGAGGATGTTTGTATTCATCGGGGCTTTCCTGAGTTTTGGTACGGACAGAACGCAGGATGCTATTAATAATAATCTTTAAATCAATTAACACATCACTAAAATACATAACATGAAAAAGTTACTCTTTGTATTGTTCGCGGGTATCCTGGGAACAACCACATTTGCACAAAGCGAAAAATATGTAAAGGCAATGGAAAACCTGGTGCCCGCTGTTGACACGACGCGCAGCGTCGATGGTATGACCGAGCTCGCCGCTTCATTTGAAAGGATCGCCACTGCCGAAAAAACACAATGGCTCCCATATTATTATGCCGCGCTTTGTTATGTGAACATTGCCAATTCCTGGTTTTCACAAAATCAATTCGATAAAATAGATCCTCCTGCCGACAAAGCTGAACCCCTGATGAAAAAGGCAGAAGAACTGGAAAAAAACAATTCTGAGATCTTGTGTTTAAAGAAAATGTATAATTCAGCCAAACTCACGGCCGACATCATGGGTCGTTACATGACCTATGGCCCTCTTGCCTCAGAAGCGTTGGAGCAAGCAAAAAAACTCGACCCGGAAAATCCAAGAACCTTTTTACTCGAAGGGATCGATAAAATGTATACGCCGGAACAATTTGGTGGAAGCAAGACCGAGGCCAAAGTATTATTTGAAACGGCGATCAAGAAATTTGAGGCATTCAAACCGGCCAGTTCCATTCATCCTTCCTGGGGATTAGCAGAGGTTAAATATTTTCTGTCGCAATTATAATACCCGTTCATTTATAAAACTATTCACCATGCGTGACGAGGAATTATCACCTGAACAAAGCCTGGACCTGATCCGGACCATGATCAGCAAGGCCCGGCTGGACATGTCCGACAATGCATTTTATTTTCTTGTCTGGGGGTGGCTCACATTTATCGCCTGTACGGGGCAGTTCATATTGAAACATATTGTAAAGTGGGATCAGCATTACCAGGTATGGTGGATCATCTGGATCGGCGTTATTTTCAGTATCTGGCATAGTGTACGCGAAGAAAAAAAGCGGAAAGCGAGGACCTATATAAGCGATAGCATGAAATGGCTCTGGATCGGGATGGGGATATCCTATTTTGTCTTAAGCATGATCTTATCAAAAATAGGCTGGGAAACTTCTGTCTTTCCTTATTTCATTATGCTGTATGGGTTGGGCACTTTTGTATCCGGCAATTTCCTGCAATTCCGGCCCCTTATTATTGGGGGCATCATTGCCTGGGCACTGGCCATAGGGGCTGTCTTCGTGGAATATGATTACCAGATGCTTTTTGGAGCTGCAGCCATACTTTTTAGTTATATCATTCCCGCCTATCTCTTACGCAGCAGGAATAAACTTTCAAACCGTTAATTTATTTTATATGGACAGTCCCGAAAAACAATTTACGGAAAAGGAAAGTCTTGAACTGATCACCACCATGATCAACAAAGCAAAAAACGCTTATTATGACACAGGCGTTACTGCTATCATGTGGGGGGTAGTCATTGCTTTTTGTTCGTTGGAAAAATTTGCCGAGCTCCAGTTTAATTACCGGTTGCCGCTGGATATTTATCTTTTAACCATCGTAGCGGTCATACCTACTGTTTTTTTAGCCAGAAAAGAAAAAAAGAACAGGAAAGTAAGATCATTCGATGACAACTACATGGACTATATCTGGCTCGGCTTTGGTATCTGTATTGCGCTGATGATCCTTGTCACCAACAATATCCAGGGCCACCTGAACCCGGTGATGGATGAATACAATGAACTGGCAAAAGGAAGAACAGACTGGACGGCTTTCCAATTTGGTGAATATGTGATGCCCTTATTCCTGCTTTTATATGGCCTGCCCACTTTCATTACCGGGGCTGCCTGCAAATTCAAACCCATGCTTTGGGGCAGCATTTTTTGCTGGGCTTGCTGTGTGATCACGATCTATACCAACATAAAGATTGACCTGTTGCTAACCGCTGCCTCCTCTATTATGGCCTGGCTGATCCCCGGAATTGTAATAGAAAAAGAATATCGTTTGTATAAAAAACAGCAGGCGGCGCATAATGTTTAAAGACCTTGATCCCATACTACACTCGCAATTGCGATTAGCTGTTATGTCACTCCTGATAGGTGTGAAAGAAGCCGAGTTCACTTTCTTACGTGACCAGACCAATTCAACGGCCGGCAACCTGAGTGTGCAGATCCAGAAACTAAAAGAGGCCGGTTATATTGATGTCATCAAACAGTTCAAAGACAATTACCCGCAGACGATCTGCAAAATAACGTCCGAGGGTATCCGGGCATTTGAAGAGTATGTAAAGATTTTACAATCGTATTTAGGAAGCCCGGCACAAAATAAAAAAGCCCTTTAAAAAAGGGCCCTCTCTCTTGGTATTCTGCGTTGTAAAGAATTAACGAAGGATCAAATACCGCCTCAAAATATTTTTTTATTCCGTATCGGCTGCCAGGCCGGTTGGGGTAAAGTTTTCTTTTTATCAGCATTGAGGATCTTCTCAAATGCTTTTTTAAGCTTCCTATACTCTTCCTTCAGACTTTGTTTGATCGAGTTTCCCATGACTTAAAGGTAAATGATCAAATGTTAGTAATGACAGGATTGATAGCGATGACCTGGGAATACTCAGTCTTCTTGTTCTTGTTGATGAGTTTGATGCGGTACATCACTTTCTTGTTATACGCTTTTTCGTAGAACTGGTATTTATCCGTGTCTGACTTGTCTGTTCCGAAAACGAGGGCGGCCATAACGAAATTCTTTCCGTCCGTGCTTTTTTCGACTTCAAACTGGTCGGCTGTGTTGTTTTCTTTCACAACCCAGTTCAGGATCACTTTGTTGTTACTGATGCCGCCTTCAAACTTGATCAGTTTGGCAGCCGGAGTGTTTTCTACCAGTACAAAATGTGATGGCTTTGTAAAAGGGACATGCGTGTGGGCGTAAGTTGGCTTGTAAAAGGAGGTCAGAAGGATCAGTAGGGTAAAAATCTGTTTCATTTCTTAGGGTTTAGAATTAATACTCGGCTTTAATAGTATACTGGATTCTTCTGATCTGAAAACCCTGAAAAGGTCAAACTACTTTAAACTGGTTGCCGTACTTATAGGGAAAATGACTGGTAAGATAGGTACGGTAGATTATCGTAGGTTTCAGTGGATATATAGGGTTTTTCGAATCGAGAAGACAAACATACTATGTGGTTTTTACAGATGCAAGTCTTTTCAAAAATATTTTTTACGAACGGATATTTACGATACACGACGAGACAACCTTTAATAAATTTGCGCGATAACAATCACTGATGAGTGCTGTAATACAGGTCAATAACCTATGTAAAGATTTCCACGATATTAAAGCAGTGGATGATCTTTCATTCACTGTTCCGGAAGGTGAAGTTTACGGTTTCCTGGGACAGAATGGGGCAGGTAAATCTACGACGATCCGGATGATGCTTACCCTGATCCACCCGGATGCAGGTACCATCACGATATTCGGCATGGATCTTCAAAAGCATCGCAAAGAGATCTTAAAACAAATAGGTGCGATCATTGAAAGGCCCGATCTCTATAAATACCTCGATGCACTGGAGAATCTCAGGATCTTTTCCGCGATGAGCGGCGTGAAAATTCCTGAAAAAAAAATACTGGATCAGCTGGCTATGGTGGGTTTGGCAGACCGGGCGAAAAGCAAGATCAAAACTTATTCGCAGGGAATGAAACAAAGACTGGGCATTGCCATCGCACTCGTGCATGATCCGAAACTGATCATTCTTGATGAACCCATGAACGGTCTCGACCCCCAGGGCATAGCCGATGTAAGGAACCTGATCCTGCATTGTACCCGCGACCTTGGTAAAACCCTTTTCGTTTCTTCACATTTATTGAACGAGATGGAATTGATCGCGGATTCCATGCTCATCATCAATAAAGGAAAGAAAGTGGCCGAAGGCACTAAGGAAGAATTGCTGAACCCGTTGAAAACACAGGTCGAACTTATTACGACTGATAAACAGGGTTCGCTGGAGATATTGAAACAAACAATTTGGGGTCAATTTTTGCTTTCCAATATGAACGGCCATATACTGCTGGAGATCGATAAGCTCAGGATCCCTGAACTGAACAGAACGCTGGTAGAAAAAGGCATACAGGTGATCTCTATACGGCCCAAACATTCCCTGGAAGACTTTTTCTTATCCTTAACCCGACAGTGATATGCGCAGGCTATTTCAAATAGAGATCTACAAAATATTCAAGCGGCCAAGAACTTATATCGCATTTAGTGTGATTGCCTTTATCATTATATTGATACAGGTCGCGCTTAAATTCGGAGGTAAAGAATACGTTGGACTATTGATGAGCGGTGTGAATTCAAGTTTTGAAGTGCCCACCCACGAGATACTCAACGGGTACCTGGTTTGCTATGTAGTGTTAAATCTCCTGCTCATTCATGTTCCCATCCTGGTTGCATTGGTGGCGGGAGATATGATCGCCGGTGAAGCCAATATGGGCACATTGAGATTATTGGTTTCCAAACCTGTAAGCAGGACCCAACTGCTGCTGGTCAAATTCCTGGCAGCATCTTTTTATACCTTTTTGTTATTGGTATGGGTGGCCCTGTTTTCACTCGCGCTCAGTGTTTTGTTTTTTGGCACGAATGACCTTTTTGTAGCCAGGGAAATGGATTCCAATATCATCACCGCTTCCGATGTCTTGTGGAGATATTTTGCTGCCTTCCTGTTTGCCGGCCTGGGTTTATTGACCGTAGCCGCACTGTCTTTTATGTTCTCCGCATTTGCTGATAATTCGATAGGGCCTATCGTCACAACGGTATGTGTGATCATCGTATTTACCATTCTCACGCAAATGCAGATCCCCTTTTATGACGAAACCGTCAAACCCTATTTATTCACCACCCATATGCTGGGCTGGAAAGGATTTTTTTATGTGAAGGGGGTAGACGGTGTTACCGTCAATGGCTCTATCGAGAACCTGGGAGAAATTGTGAAAAGTGCGATAATCCTGTTGTTGTATGCAACGGGATTCCTCTCGGTGGGCATCTGGTATTTCAGGAAAAAGAATATATTAAGTTAGAAACATGAATTATTTTCTCCATATTAATTTCATTTTTAAGAAAGTTTCGCACTCATCTCTTATCTCTTATCTATTATCTTTTATCTTCCTTTTCACCGGGCCTTCTTCCCGCGCACAGGGAGACAATGCACAGGAGGTCATCCGGAAAGTAAAATTGAAACTGGACAAAGTGAATGATTATGTAGCGGATGGCAACATGAAGACGAACGTGATCTTTATCAAAGCCCCTATTGCGAAAGTGAAAATATATTTCAAGAAACCCAACAAGCTGAAGATCCGCAATGTCAGTGGTATTTCTTTTATACCGAAAGGGTCTATCAATGTCAACATTGGGAATGTATTGACCAATACAAACGGGTATGACCTTATTGATGTGGGCAAAGAAGAGAAAACCGGGCTCCGTATCATAAAACTGCTGCCCCGGGATGATACAGCCGAAATCATCTTATCTACCTTGTATATCGACGAACAACAATCATTGGTAAAAAAGGCAAAGACTACCACCAAGGATAATGGAACCTATGAGCTGGAAATGACCTATGGCAAATTCAGCGAGTATGGCCTGGCCGATAAACTTATCTTTTCCTTCAATGTGAAGGATTATAAACTTCCTAAAGGCGTCACTTTTGATTACGATCCGGGGAATAAAAAGAAACAGGATGCCAACGCATTGAAGAATAAAAAAGGGAAAGTGGAGATCATTTATTCAGGTTACCAGATCAATAAGGGCGTTCCGGATTACGTATTTACGGAATGATCATCCTTCGTCGATCCGCTCGTCTTCTGCATTGGCCAATATGGCCGGAGTCATCTTGCGCAGGGGATTTTTCCGGTTCTCCTCATATTCACGACGATGATTGATAATGTCAATGCATTCAAACAGCGCCGTGAGAAAAGAAGAGGTCTCTGCCTTGTTCTTGCCTGCAATATCAAATGCCACTCCATGATCAGGAGAGGTCCTGACCGACGGAAGACCGGCAGTATAATTGAATCCTTCACCTACCGCTAATGTTTTAAAGGGGATCAATCCCTGGTCATGGTACATGGCCAGTACTGCATCAAATTTGTCAAAACTTCTTCTTGCGAAAAATGCATCTGCACTATAAGGACCGACCACGAGCATATTGTTATTCTTGGCATCTTTAATAGCTGGTTTAATGATCGTTTCTTCTTCATTTCCGATCAAACCTTCATCTCCAGCATGGGGATTGAGTCCCAATACAGCAATGCGTGGCTTCTCAATACCAAAATCACGTTGCAGGCTTTGATGAATGACCTGGAGCTTACTGCTGATCGCTTCTTTGGTGATCAATTTGGCGACGGCACTGACAGGAACATGTTCAGTCAGCAACGCCACCCTGAAATTCCCCGCGCATAGCATCATGGCAACATCATTGACACCAAATATGCTTTTCAGATAGGGGGTATGCCCGGTGAAATTAAATTCAGGGGACTGAATATTTTTTTTATGGATGGGTGCGGTAATAAGACCATCGATATGTTTCTGTTTCAATGCAGCCACTGCTGTTTGCAAAGAAAGAACGGCATATTTTCCGCCAATCTCGTTAAGCACCCCGGGATTGATCGACACTTCTTCCTCCCAGCAGTTGAATAAATTCACCTGTTTGGGAGTGATCCGGTTAAATTCTTTAATGTTCTGGTAGTTGAAATTGGTCTCCGTTATTGATTTCCGGTAGAAATTGATGGCTTTGTTCGAGGCAAAGATCACGGGGGTACATTGCTCAAGTATCCTGTTATCGGAAAAAACCTTGATGATGAGCTCAATTCCGACCCCATTCAGGTCGCCGCAACTCACTCCAATATTGGGTTTTATGGTGGGATTCATGGTTGTTGTTAATGCCTAAAATTACTGATTTTCAACTTCTTCCTTGTCAATGCCCCCATCCCCTAAAGGGGAGCTCATTCTTTGTGGCCATTTGACTTATTTGACCCCTTTGACCAGCACTTTGCTCAATCTACCAACAGCTTTTTGTTTATTACTACCGGCCCTATCGTAGTTATACTTTTTCATGCCTGAATTACTACGAGATTGCTTGATAATCACTGACATTCGAATTACTTTTATTCGGGTGAAACCCCAACCCTAAAAATCCAGTTCTCCTGTGAGACGACTAATTGCCATACCCTTCATTTTTTTCTTTCTTTCCATTTTATTTCCATCCAGGTCATGGACGCAGTGTACCACTGCAAATGTAAACTGGGATAACCTTGAATATTTTTATACCAGCGCCGGTAACTACTCGTATGTGACAGCCGCAATGATCACCACCCAGAATTTTGCGATTGGAAAAAACATGGTTACCGTAACGATGGGTTCCAATATTACAAGCAGTGGTGAAGTAGCCACTCATACGGGGGAGGGAACCAGTTATGGAGCCGGCGAAGATATCGCCTACACCGTTAGCAGTGTGGCTTCTCCACGAACGATCACATTAGGTTTTTTAAGTGAAGTTTCCACATTTAAACTTTCCCTCTACGATATTGACATTAATATGCGGGTGACAGTAACTGCTGTGAATGCGCTGGGTACAGCACAAACGATAACGCTATCCAAACCCGGTGGAGGAACTGTAGCACTGGCCAGTAACCCGGGTACATCACCTACGGGTACGGGAACGGGTACCAACCAGGCAGTGACTTCAACCAACGGAACCGTGAGCATTGACATTGCAGGTCCGGTGAAAACAGTCACACTTGCTTTCAGTAATGCTACGGGCGATTTTTATATGTCAGATATCCAGGCATGCGTAACCGGTTCTTTTGCGACAAACTATTACATGGTTTCACAGCCATTCACAGGTCAGCCTTCTTATACGCTGGCTGTGCACGATCAGAATACGGTTTACATGGTGGATCCGGGAACGGGTCGCGCCGTTTCCATGTTCACGGATAATACCACCAATGTCCATGAGCTCAATAACCTTGCTTACGATCCTTACAATCACGTATTGTACTATACAGTAGATGGTGCGGAAAGATTATCGCCGGTAGGAAACCCTGATACAGTCAGGAATATCAGGAAATACGATTTTAATACAGAAACAATTTCCGACCTCGTAACGAACGTAAATAACTCACCTTTATATATCCCCACATTTACTGCAGGTATGGAATCGGGAGGAGCCGCTTACTATGACGGCTGCTTATATGAAGGTGTGGAAGGATACTTTATAACTGGTACAAAAAATTCAGGCCGTGAATCGGCGATCTGGAGAATTGACTTCGATGGTTCATTGAATGCAACACGGGCATGCATGGTGTATGCCACGCCCTGCGACAACGGAACCAGCAATATCCACGACTGGGCCGATTTCATTATCAAGAACGGGACCCTCTACGATTATAATTCCATCAGCCCGGGAACCTATACGCATTTGAACCTGCAAACTTGTGCTGTAACAGCTACCTATACGGCTGCCACAACGACTGATATTCCGAAACAGGCAGCGCAGCTATATGACGGGACGCTTTGCTGGGTTTCCGATTCCATCGGTTATTACAATGGAACAAACGCGATCACATCAAAAAAGAAGATCGTGGCTGCAGCAGGTTCGGTAACCTGGCTGTTGAAAGCGGGAGATGCAACCGAAGCCTTTGTACCAAAAGCAGATTTTGGTGATGCCCCTTCAACGTATGATCCCGTTGCTTTATCCCCCGCATTGCATGAAAAAGATACTTCCCTGCAAATGGGTAGCGCTTATGACTGGGAATGGAGCAAGCAAACTTCAAGTGATGCAACCGGGGATGGTGCGGATGAGGACGGACTTGCTTACGTTCCGGTATTACCGCCAACCAGCGGTAGTTATACTGCCCAGGTAACGGTACATAATACGACCGGTTCAAACGCCACACTGATCGCATGGCTGGATTATAATGGTAATGGCGTGTTTGATGCGAGTGAGGCTATTACTCCGATCACCGTTCCTTCAAGCGGAACCGATCAGTCATTCTGGTTATTCTGGCCCAGTGTTCCCAATTCATTCTCGAATGGACAGTATACATTTCTCAGGATACGCATCACATCGGCTGCCAATGGGATGACAACATCTAATCCTACAGGTTATTACAATAGTGGTGAAGTAGAAGATTATAAGGTGCTTGTAGATAATTTCCCGTTAAACGTAAACTTGTTAAGCTTTGATGCCAGGGTGATCAATAGTTCCACGGTGAGGCTGGATTGGTCGACAACCAACGAAGAAAATCTCAATGGCTTTTCCATCGAACGCAGCACAGACGGAATCAACTGGAGAACCATCGGCAGCATGGAAAGCAGGAACAATGGCGCCGGGAATACAAACGATTACGTTTACAATGATCTCCAGGCACTGAAAGGAAAATCATGGTACCGGATAAAACTTTACAACAATAATAATAGCCCCAGGTATAGTGAAGTGCGGGCAGTGTTGATCAAAGATGCTCTTGAACAGGTAAGCATCATGCCGAACCCTGCCAGGTCCAGCGCAACCGTTTATATCAACAGTAATATCAGCGCAGAAGCAAAGGTCCTGGTTTCCGATATGCAGGGCCGCCTGATGAGTACCCAGGTAACTAACCTGGTGCCTGGTGGAAACACAATAGGGCTTGATCACCTTGACAAAATGCCGGAGGGCACCTATATTGTGCAAGTTGTTAGTCCGGGTGCAGTGGTCAGCCGTAAATTATTGATCAGCAGGACAGCTATCCAATAAAATTTTCTGGAGAATAACAACGAACCAGGGTGATGATCGCCCAGTTAAATCCAAACTAAAGAACAACCATTCTTAAAATCCACATATGAGAATCAATTCTTTTCGACTGACCCTATATTGCTTTGCGTTTTGTTTCAATATAGCTGGGATTCTCTCTTGTAGTTCAGAAAATAAACATTCAAAAGAATATAAGGAAGAAAGAGAAAGCGAGGAGCATGAAGAACGGGATGAAGAAGAAGGAGAAGAGGAGGAAGAAGAAACGGGCGCCGACAAACAATTATCTTCCTGGTTCTGGCAAAAAGCATATCCGGATCCCAGTAATCTCACTCAAAAATACCAGGACGCCTGGGGTGAATTCACCGCGATCAAGAATCGGGTTCCCAATGGTCATAATAACCGTCCGCTTGGAATGGGGAACTGGTCATTTGTGGGTCCCTATGCCTTTGGTGGCAGGATCCTTTCACTGGCCATCAACCCTTCTGTCAATGCCGCAGGTAAGCGAACGATTTTTGCGGGCAGTTCCAGTGGCGGGATATGGAAAACATATGTATCCGGTGTTGGAGCTTCTGCCTGGGAACACGTAGCAACGGGGAAACAGGTATTAGGCGTTGCCAGCATTATTTATCACCCTTCCGATTCAAATATATTATTAGCGGGTACGGGAGAAGTGTACAGAGTGGAAACATACAGCAGTAGTCCCTATTCAACCGACCAGGTCAGTAACCTCGGAAGAAATACATGGAAAGCAAGAGGTACCTATGGGGTAGGTATTTTAAGAAGTGCAAATGCCGGTTTTACCTGGACCCAGGTACTGGTTAAAACCCAAAGCGATCTTTTTGGCATTCAAAAAATAAAATTTGAACCCGGTAGTTCAACAGTCGTATATGCCTGCGCAACGGATGGTCTTTATAAATCCACGGATGCGGGTGTTAACTGGTCGGTTATCTGGAGTGGTACATTTTGTAATGATATTATCATTAATCCTTCCAATACACAACAGATCGTGATTGCTGCGGGTAATGTTACGAATAATCCCAAAGGAGTATGGAGGTCCACGAACGGAGGCACTTCTTTTACCCAGGTTACCGCAGGAGGATTTCCAACAGAAGCACAATACAAAGGGGCAACAAAATTTTCATTATTAGGTACGGGTCCTTATACCATCATCGCCAGTGTGGGCGTCGGGGATATTAATAACGACGGTACTTATAACGAACAGGAAGTTTATCGTTCAGATGATTTCGGAAGCACCTGGTCGGCCTGTACCAATTCAACACATGCCAAATGGCAATCCTGGTTTTCGCATGGTGTTACCGGCTATCCTTCTGCCACCAATAAATTATTCATGTATGGTGTCACCAAGCACGTGCTTACACTGACAGGAACAACCGGAACGGTTACGAATATCGGCGCCGGTGCGGCTTCTACTTCTTATCTCACGAATGGCGACCAGGAAGGAGCTACAGATTATATTCATGCCGATGTACATGCGGTGGAATTTGTACCGGGCAGCACAACCACAGCTTACTGGGCTACCGATGGAGGCGTATTCAGAACAACCAATGCAGATGCGAGCCCGATCAGCAATATGACTTTTGAATCCTGTAATGGCGGGCTAAATGCGCAACAGTTTTTCCCGGCCATTGCACAATCCCAGGTTTCAGCCAGCCTGGTAATAGGAGGATTGCAGGACAATGGTGTGATCAGGTATAACGGTACCGGCTGGGCGAAAGTCATCAGCGGTGATGGTGGCCCCTCTGCATTCAAACCAGATGATGAAACGATCATCCTGAGTTCAACAGATACGCGCGGCGTGAAACGTTCAACGAATACAGGAACCACCTACCCCACGCAGGTATTAACTTATATGGGGAATATACCCGGGGGACATGATGACCGGACTTCTTTTTGTTCACCATTAGTGGTGTCTCCCAATAACAGCAGCAAATGGTATGCTGGTTCTGACAATATTCACGTCAGTACGGATGCCGGTATTACATTTAATAATAATGATGGTGCAGGGACCCCTCAAACGGCTTATATCGAAGCTTTGCACAAACCGGCGATCGCCATCGCAGTTTCTCCTTCTGATAATACAAAATTATATGTATCAGTTTCGCCTTTTTCACAAAACCTGCTGACGGATGCATTATATTATAATCCACCGGCCAATATCAGGAAGAGTACAAACAGCGGGGGCTCTTTTTCAACCGTGACCGGTACTTTGCCTGACAGGATCGTAACGGATTTCGCGATCAGTTCCACTTTTGATGACAGCATCTTTGTTACACTAGGTGGATTTAATACTTCCCATATATATGTAAGTGGAGATGGCGGGGGTACATGGACACCCCGTTCTACTGGACTGCCCAACCTTCCATTCAACAGCATTCTGATAGACGCAGTGGATCCAAAGATCCTGTATGCAGGATGCGATTTTGGCGTGTATGTAAGTAATGACCGCGGCGCCAATTGGTATGATTTCAATAATGGATTCTGGGATGCGACACTTGTCATGGACCTGGTGGCAGCGCCCGGAAATAAGATCAGGGCGGCGACACATGGGAAAGGAATTTTTGAAGCCAGTCGCTGGGATGGACTTGTCACCTTACCGGTTACGATCACTTCCTTCACAGGCTTGAATCGCGGCGTATTCAATGAATTAAAATGGAATACGGAGGATGAATACAATCTTTCACATTATGACCTGGAGCGCAGCATGGATGGGTATACATTTTCCAGGATCCAGAAAATAGATGCGAGAAACAGCATGGCGCCCTCCTCTTATAGTTATCGGGATCAGTTGGGCAGCAACCCTGCACCGATCTATTATTACAGGCTCAAATCCGTGAACATCGACGGAAGCTATGCGTATTCAGGTATCATTATGATCAGGATATCCAGCCTGGGAAAATTTGAAGTACTGGGCAACCCATTTGTACAATCTATTTCGGTTCGATATTCGGTTCCGCAAACGGGCCCTGTTGAATTTCAATTACTGGACACGAAAGGAAGCTTATTGCGAAAAGAGAAAACAATAGCAGGAGCAGGCCCGGGGAACTATACAATGAATGGACTCTCTGCACTACCACCCGGAATATATCTTTTGAACATTGATATGCTGGAAAACCGGACCGTTTTCAAAGTAGTAAAACGTTAACCGAGTGCAGCCAGAATTTTTTCCTGTGATTTCTTTAATTGTTCAGGCGACGCTTGTTTTTTTCGTTGTGTAAAATTGAGATCGTTGGAAGAATTGATCGGCACCAGGTGCAGATGCGCGTGGGGAACTTCCAGCCCGATCACACTTACCCCGCAGCGGTTGCAGTGGAATGCTTTTTCAATAGCCAGGGCGATCGGTTTTGCAAATACCAGCATTTCACTGAGATAATTATCCGGGAGATCAAATAATTTATCTACTTCTGTTTTGGGAACCACCAGTACATGCCCTTCTCTCAATGGAAAAAGGTCCAGGAAAGCAAAGAACTTTTCGTTTTCTGCGATCTTATAAGAAGGGATTTCGCCTGCAACGATCCTGGAGAAGAGGGTCATACGAAAATCTTTTCGATCTTGAAATTGATCGTACCCGCGGGTGCCTGCACTTCAGCAGTCTCACCGACTTGTTTTCCTAAAATACTTTTACCGATGGGAGAGGTCACAGAAATTTTACCGGATTTGAGATCCGCTTCCTGTTCACTTACGATCTGGTAGGTCACCTGCTTCTTCGTTCCCAGGTTGGTGAGTGTTACTTTGGCGAGTATAGAAACTTTATCTGTATTGATATTGGATTCATCCAGTACGCGGATATTGACCAGCGAACCTTCCAGGGCTGCGATCTTTGCTTCCAGTAATCCCTGGGCTTCTTTGGCCGCATCATATTCTGCATTTTCTTTCAGGTCACCTTTTTCCCTTGCCTCCGCAATGGCACGGCTGGCCGCTGGACGGTCAACCGTCTTCATTCTTTGCAATTCTAACTTCATATGATCCAGGGTGTCACGGGTCACATATTGTAAATCGCTCATATACGCCTCCTTTGAAAAAAAGAAAAAAATAACAACGCCCCAGTTTGTGCTGAAGCGTTGCATTATTAATTACAAAGATAGTAAAGTTTTGGAAAAAGCATAGAAAGCATGCTTTATATACCCTCCTGATTGACTAGTAATCATTGCGTTAGGAGGGGCGCTATCAATGACTAAGTCCTAATTTTTCTAAAAGGACAGTTGCCATTTTTAGAAGTGCTTCATGACTGTAGCCGGCTATATGCGGGGTAATGATCACATTTTTTTGTTGGAGCAGCCAATTGAGTTGAGTTGCCTGAACAGCTGTATTCGATTCGAGTTTTTCATTTTCCATGACATCCAATCCCGCTCCCCGGATCTTTCCGGATTGAAGTGCATTCACCAAGTGTTCTGTACTTACTATTTTTCCCCTGGAAGTATTTAACAACCAGGGTTTGTTTGACAGGCGGTTAAAAAATTTTTCATTCGCCATATGCTCCGTTTCGGCGTTCAGCGGTACGTGAAAACTGATCACATCGGCATAACGGCAAACTTGTTCAAGGTTGGCTTCTTTGATATAGCCCGAAGCAAAACCGGACTTATATTTATCATAGGCAAGCACCGTTACATGAAATGCTCCCAGCAGGGAAGCAAAACTGCTGCCGGTATTTCCAAATCCAATGATCCCCACCGTTTTTTCACTCAATTCTGTTCCACGATTTTCGTCTCTCCACCAATGACCCTCTTTTATTTCACCCGCCGATGATGTGATATGATTCATGAGGTTGAGCAATAATCCCAATGTATGTTCAGCTACTGCATTTCGATTTCCTTCGGGACTGCTCACACAAAGGATGCCCTTACTTTCTGCATAAGACACATCGATGAGTTCCATCCCGCTGCCCAGCCTGCCGATCCATCGCAATTGACCGGCATGTTCCAGCATTTTGCGATCGATATGATTTCTTGTTGTAACGATCAGCCCTTCGGCATCCGGGATCAATTGCAGGAGCGCTGCGTCGGTGATCTGCGGATCATAAATAACATGATAATCCAATTCCTTTAAACGACCCGGAAGCCATTCATGCGTTTTACCTGTAATAATTACTTTTTTCATTTCATGGAAAAAGTTAGGGCTGCCAGTTCGTCCACGCTGAGCTGTTCGGCTCTCTTGTCAAACAATTTATTGTCCAGTTTCGCTGCATCAAACAACGATCTTACTGCATTCCTGAGGGTTTTCCGGCGCTGGTTGAATGCCGTTTTGACCAGTAAGAAAAAAGCTGGTTCACTTCGCATCGCTGGTATATTTTTCCTGGGCCTGAGTTTGATCACAGCGCTTTTCACTTTGGGAGGGGGTTGAAAACTGCCTGGAGCAACGTCAAACAGGTATTCCACATCAAAAAAAGCCTGGACCAGCACACTGGTAACACCATAGACCTTATTCCCTTCTTTTGAAGCCACGCGCTGTGCCACTTCTTTCTGGAACATACCTACCATCCCCAGGACGGAGTTCTTCCATTCAAGAATCCGGAAAAGGATCTGCGAAGAAATATTATAAGGGAAATTTCCTGTCACCATGAACTCGCCCGCAAAAGGAATATCCATGTCAAGAAAATCGCCTTCTGAGATCTTTCCCTGCAGTAAAGGGTAGGACTTCAATAAATAATCTACTTTTTCCCTGTCTATTTCGATGGTTTTAAATTCAACGCCTTCCAGTTGCATCAGGTATTTTGTGAGTGCCCCGGCACCGGGCCCGATCTCGAGCAAACGGCTGAATTTTTCCTGTTGGATAGCAGCCAGGATCCGCTCGCAAACCGATTCATCTTTCAGGAAATGCTGTCCCAGGGATTTTTTGAGCGTATACATTCAGACAAAAATAGGTATCGTTATCAAAGCCCACCGTTTTAACGGTGGGAGTTGCAGATACCCTGTATTTAATTCCCACGGTTAAAACCGTGGGCTTTACATAAACTATCTACTTCTTAACCTTCAGTGGATTTTTTTTTATATAATCCTCCCATCCAGAAAAGCTTTTATTTGTTTTTGTGAAGTTTGAATGGCTTTGGAAATGATGACAAACAGCAACTGCCAGGGCATCGGTGGCGTCAAAATATTTGGGTTCTTCTTTCAATACGAGCAGGCGCTGCAACATCTTCCATACTTGCTCCTTATCAGCATTTCCGTTACCCGTGATCGATTGTTTTATTTTTTTAGGTGAATATTCGGTCACCGTTAAGCCGGCGCTCATCGCGGCAGCAATGGCCACGCCCTGGGCGCGTCCGAGCTTCAGCATACTTTGTACGTTCTTTCCAAAAAAAGGAGCTTCAATGGCGAATTCATCCGGTTTGAATTCCCGGATCAATTCGGCTACTTTACCGTGGATCATTTGTAATCTTTCGTGGTTGTTTTTTTTGGCGGGCAATCTCAGCACCTGCATGGTTTTCATTTGTATCGATCGTCCATTCACTTCTATGATACCATAACCCATGACCAGTGTACCGGGGTCGATTCCAAGGATTATTTTAATAGGCTTTTGCAAACAGGACTGTATTTTTACCTTCTGTGAAGCTGAACAAAAATATCAAAATCTTCATCAACTATTTTCTCGGACCGGCACGTGGATGTGATCCTCGTGGTAGCCGTCGGAGCCAGGACCGAGAACCG
>DATINK010000331.1:0-5600 GCA_035474355.1 Chitinophagaceae bacterium
AATATAGCGCGTCTATACCAAATTTTTGAGTCCTGCCACAATACTTTCGAGTCGATAAGCTCTTTTGTTCTATTAAGATTTGACTTTATTTCGTGGTTTAATTTATGATTCATACAGTAAGAGAATATAATTGCCGGTAACACTACAATTTACGTAATTACATGCTGCGACGCAAAACAAAAGAGCCTTGGAAACCAATTAGATGAAAAAATAATAGGGCAGATTGGTATTAGGACAATCCGAATGATCTGAACCTTCTGTTTCATTCAATCATCCCAGCTTTTATACCCCCTGGAAATCTCTATCTACCACTCAATCTTTTCATTTTTCCAGAGATCATCAAATGGACTTCCAATATTTACTAACATTTTCTTACTAACATGTAAATACCGTTCAGTCGTTTTAATATTGAAATGACCCAATAATTCTTTTATGTACCGGATATCAGTTCCTTTGTCCAGCAAATGCGTTGCAAAACTGTGCCGCAAACTATGGATCCCCACCTCTTTGGAAATGCCTGCCCGTAACTTGGCATTCTGAAATATCTGCTGAACTGTCCGTGCAGGATAAGCTGTAAATGTCTGCTCCGACTCAAAAAGGAACTCTTTTGGCTTTGGCCGGTACTCTTTGATATATTGACGCAAAATGTCCAGCAATACAGGACTCAGGTTCACATACCGATCTTTCTTGCCTTTGGCTCGCCGAATGAAAATTTGCATCCGTTGGCTGTCTATATCGGAGATCCGGAGATGGATCAGTTCACTTACACGTAATCCTGCACTATATGCCGTAAACAACATGGCCTTATGCTTCTTGTTGCTGAGAGCATTAAATAATCGCCGTAACTCGTCTTCATTTAATAACCTCGGTAATAAAAATGGTCGCTTCGGCCGCGGTATTTGCCAAAAAAACCTTTCCCTACCCAGTACTTGTTCATAATAGAACTTGAGCGCATTGATGCGACTGTGCAGGGTATTTTCACTAAGCTGAAGTTTTTGGGAACAATATACCAGGTACGCTCTGATCTTGTCAACATTTAAACTATCCGCCAGGTGATTCCCGATCAAACGCAGGAACTGCGACATTTCATTCATATAAGTTTTTCTGGTAGATGCACTGTATGACTTCAGGATCAGGAACTGCTTCATTTCCGGTAATATGTGTGCATTTACAGAACTTATACCTGAAAATATACTTGTTATTTCTCCTCCCAGGAAACGTTTGATTGTGTCAGAAACCGGGGCCCTGATGATCATTGAGGATTTACTTGAATTCGCATTTGCACGCAAGAATTCCGGTTTTTTCGTTTTCAACATGTATGCCTCCAATTCCCTGATATCAAGGTGTGCCCTGCCCTCCAGTGCCCGGTAAACATTTATACAAGAAGTTGAATTCAATGGTAGATACCAGCATTTATGAGTCTTGCTCCATTTCGTTGCCTGTATTTTCCTGACAATCTCCCTGATGGCAGCATTGACCTTAAACTTTATGGCAATGCACTCCTGGCTTCGATGTGTAATAGGTTGTAATGTTACGGTGATCATTTTCCTTGTTGATAACTGGAACAAACCAAATGATAATTAACATTCCCACCAACGTGAAATCATCAACTTCACGTGGGAAAAACATCAGGTAAGGTTGGATGCAGTAACGGATTGCACTCCGCCCATTCCCTTAACTTTGCCCCATGCAACAGTATCTCTCTCTGCTTCAACATATCATGGACCATGGAGTGGAAAAAAACGACCGGACCGGCACCGGTACACGGAGTTGCTTTGGCTACCAGATGCGCTTCGATCTTTCAAAAGGTTTCCCGCTCGTCACCACTAAAAAACTTCATCTTAAAAGTATCATATACGAATTGCTTTGGTTCCTGCAGGGGAATACGAATATTCAATACCTCAAAGAGCATGGAGTAGGGATCTGGGATGAATGGGCGGATGAGAACGGCGACCTGGGACCCGTATATGGCAAACAATGGCGGAGCTGGACCGGCGCCGATGGTCAAACGGTCGACCAGGTGAGTGATCTTATTAAAAATATTAAATCAAACCCCGATAGCCGCCGCCTGATCATCAGCGCATGGAACGTAAGTGAACTGCCGGAGATGAAATTGATGCCCTGTCATGTGTTGTTTCAGTTCTACACCTCACCCCCAACCCCTCTCCAAGGGGAGAGGGGGGCCAAAAGAACTCTTTCATGCCAATTATACCAACGTTCCGCCGATGTTTTCCTGGGCGTGCCCTTTAATATTGCCTCTTATGCCTTGCTGACCATGATGATCGCACAGGTATGTAATATGGAACCGGGAGAATTTATTCATTCGTTCGGGGATGTCCATATATATAATAACCATATTGAACAGGTTAAATTACAGCGTACCCGTACACCGTTTCATTTGCCTGCGATGAAATTGAACCCGGCGGTTAAAAATATTTTTGAGTTTAAATATGAAGATTTTGAGTTGGTTAACTATCAGTTTCATCCGCCGATAAAAGCTCCTGTTGCTGTGTGAGTAGGGGTTGAATGTAAAATGTAGAATGTAGGATGTAAAATGTAAAAGTTCACCTGGCACACAATTGAAATTGATGTTTTAGTTAGAATATTAAGAAGAGTAAAATTGAACAGGCTTTAAATGTAAAATGTAAAATGTAAAAGTTCACCTGGCGCACAATTGAAATTGATAATTTAATTAGAATATTGGGAAAAGGAAAATTGTTCGGATTATAAAATGAAAAATAGGAGCCAAAATTTCGGAAATGTTAAGGCTCGAATTGAACGGAAAAGCTCGAATTTTCACGTTGAGCAACTAAAACAAATAAATAAAGACCTCAGTACTTTTACATTTTACATTCAATATTTTACATTCTACATTTCCATGATAATATCTATCATTGTTGCCGCCGCCAATAACAACGCCATCGGTTTCCAGGGAAAACTCCCCTGGCATCTTCCGGAGGATATGAAATATTTTAAAAATATCACCTGGGGAATGCCGGTTATCATGGGACGTAAAACCTTTGAATCATTAGGGAAACCGCTTTCAGGCAGAAAAAACATCGTGATCAGCCGGACTGAGGGAGAAAAGAAAAAAGAGATTCACTGGTCACCAGAAGGGGTTGTTGTAGTGGGAAGTTTTGAAGACGCACTCTTCGTAGCGAAGGAAACAGAAGCAAAAGAAGTCATGGTGATCGGGGGCGGAGAGATTTACCGGCTTGCATTTGAAAAAACAAAGAGGATCTATCTTACCCGGGTGAAATCAGAACCCGAAGGGGATACTTTCTTTCCATCATTGGATCCTAAAACCTGGCATCTCCTGAACCAGGAAGATCATGAAGCCGACGAAAAAAATCCATTCGCGTATTCATTCCAGGTTTGGGAAAGGATCTTTTGAATGTAGAATGTAAAATGTAGGATGTAAAATGTAAAAGTGCGGTTGATACACAATTGAAAGCTGTTATCTGGGGAGAGTAAATTGAGGTTTACTATTGTGCGGGGAGTAAATTTTTAATGTGAAAAGATTTATTGACTGGTATTTTTCTTTTGTTTGGCGGTTTGGACGCTTTTTGTGAAAATGGCTACCAGTTCATTGCATTCTTTCAGTGTTGTTTCGACTTTTTCAGCTTTCAGAACCGGTTTTTCAAGTATGATCCTTAAAATGATCCGGGATTCTCTTAATTCTTTTAATACCAGTTTGATCTTATGTATGAAATCTGCTATGGACTCGGCCGCTTGTGCCTCGCCATAGATCAGAGCTGGCGCCGTTCCACTCCTGGAAAGCTGGTGTTCCAGGTTATTACCTGTTTTAGAAGAAGGAAGGATATCACATACTTCGATTGCTAAAATTGCAAATTTTACAAGCCTGTCCTCAAGGTCATATTTCCTCATTTCCGCCATAGAATAAAAGTAGGGCGGGTTTATGACTCTCTCCAAAAAACAGGGGACAGAAAATCCGGGATTTCCGACGTTTTTTTCTTTAATTTTTCTGTATTTCCCCATAATTACATCCCTAATACCTTACGACTTTAAAGAATTTCACTTGAATAATCGCGAGCCTGCGAATATTCTCCTAAAAACACCAATTTCAATTGTGTGACCGGCGAACTTTTACATTTTACATCCTACATTTTACATTCTACATTTACATCATGTTCTCAAATATCAGTCAGGCTTTCAAATACCTCAACTTCTTCCTCACTGCAAAAAGCCGCCACGGTCACGGCATCCACTCTCCATTTGTATTTCATTTTATTGAAAAAGTTCTATGTGATAAAAACGCCTATCCCGAGTATGTCGTAGTAGAAAATTTACGAAAAGACTTGTTACACGATAAGCGAAAATTACCTTATACCGACCTGGGCGCAGGATCAAAAACAGGAACAGGCGACCAGCGATCGATCGCATCCATCGCCAGGCATTCTGCAAAATCAAAGAAATGCGGACAGCTATTATTCCGAATAGTGAGAAAATATAGTCCTGCTCACATATTGGAACTGGGAACATCACTCGGAGTAACAACTTCCTACCTCGCACTTGGCAATCGGGATGGACATGTATCCACTATTGAAGGAGTTGAAAGTGTAGCCGGAGAGGCGTCACGGAATTTTAAAAAATCGGGCCTCGATAACGTTCATCTGTATAATGGAAATTTTGATGATACACTGACCCGGGTACTCCAGGATCATCCCATCATTGATCTCGCTTTCATCGACGGGAATCACCGGGAAGAACCGACACTCCGCTATTTCAATACACTGGCAGGTCATTGCAACAACGATACCCTGCTCATTTTTGACGATATTCACTGGAGCCTGGGAATGGAAAAAGCCTGGCAGGCTATCAAAGAACATCCTGCTACGCTTTGTACCATCGATCTTTTTTATATGGGTATCGTTCTGTTCAGAAAAGAATTCCGGGAAAAACAGCATTTCCGGATCAGGTTCTGAGACCCCTGTCAATTTCTCTTCAGTGAACGTTTAAATTGAATACCTTTCCTTCCCTTCAACAACAACCGTTATGAAAAAAATATTCATGCTGCTCCTCCTCGCGGGAGTAACAACCCAGTTTTCAAATGCGCAAAAAGTAATGGGCTTCAATGAAACGAACGCCCCTAAAGAAACAGATTGGGAAAAACAATTTGACGCCCAGATCAAGTCATCAAATATGGATGAATGGATGAGGTTCCTTTCCTCTCATCCGCATCACGTGGGAAGTCCGCAGGATAAAGCCAATGCCGAATACATGCTGAACCTGTTCAAACAATGGGGTTACCAGGCTGAGATCGCTACCTATTATGTATTGTTCCCCACGCCGAAAACAAGAATGCTGGAATTATTAGGCGCCAAACCCTATAAAGCAAAACTCGATGAAGGGATATTAAAGGAAGATAAAACCACCGGGCAAAAAACAGAACAATTGCCTTCTTATAATGCTTATTCCGCCGATGGAGATATAACGGCCGAACTTGTTTTCGTGAACCGGGGGATCCCCGCCGATTATGATGAACTGGAAAGAATGGGCGTGGATGTAAAAGGAAAGATCGTGATCGCAAAATATGGAGGATCCTGGAGAGGTATCAAACCCAAAGTCGCTGCTGAACA
>DATINK010000332.1:0-6594 GCA_035474355.1 Chitinophagaceae bacterium
ACCGGATGAAAAAGAATTCCCGGTTCCTCTTATTGGGTTTGGGTCATGGATTGAATGACCTGGTCGCGGGTTATTTCCTGGGCAGTATTGTACAGGACAATGCGGATCTTCTCCAGGCAGGAACGGGTTTACTTATTTATAACCTGCTTGCTTTTGGCGGGCAATATCCTGTTGCATTATGGCTGGAAAAGATCAGTTCGCCAAAAAAAGCATTGTTATTTGCGTACCTGCTCAATATAGCTGCGATTTCTTCATTTGCTTTTATCCCCCAACTTTCCATCGTACTGGCTGGCATAGCATCGGCGATCTATCATGTTGCCGGCGGAACGGTCTGTGCGGAAACAAACAAAGCCACTAACATTGGATTATTTGCCGCGCCGGGTGTGGCCGGACTGATCCTGGGAGGTTATTTTGCTTTTGCAGGATATGATATCATCATCGTATTACTTTTATCGGCGCTGTTCTTCTTTTTTATATTGACGAGGCTTCGTTTAGGGGTTAAAATTACCAGGGAGAATGACAAGAGCGGAATACCCGGAAAGTTTCATCTCGATCATCACGACCTGGTGATGATCCTCTTGCTGACCGTGATCTCACTGCGATCTGTGGTATGGAATGTTTTCCAGATGTTGCATGAGAAAAATTATAGCTGGTTGATAGCCATTGCCATTGCTGCCTTTATAGGGAAACTCATCGGAGGCTGGATGGCTGATAAAATCGGGTGGAGGTTATACCTTTTTATTTCACTTATGACCGCAACGCCACTGATCAGTTTTTTTAGAAATGAACTTATACTTTTTTGTATCGGTATCGGGTTACTTCAATCCGGGATCCCGGCTACTACTGCTTTACTGATCCGTTCCCTGGGTGGAAAAACGGAACGGGGGATAGGGCTCGCTTTTGGAACGGCGATCATTTTAGGAGCTATCAGCTTTTATGCCCCGGTCAGGTTACTTATATCCACTAATTTCATGGTATGCAGCATAGTCCTGGTGATGGGTATCTTAATATATATTACAGGAAGAAAGGAAAGAAAGGCAACCAAACACTTGAATTCTACGATTTTAGGATGAAACAAGGCGAAATTTTGCTATCAGCGGAAGAACTGACCTACCATGTAGGGGCATGTGCCCAAAATAACCGGGAGAGCCAGAAAGTTGTCTACTACTCTTTCTATGGTTACGCAATGTCTATTTGCGACCGGTATACCAACCGCCCGGATGATGCAGTAGAAATTCTCAATGACGGTTTCCTGAAAATCTTCAAGGAGATACACCATTACCAGCCGGCTTATGCGGATGTAGTGAGTTCATTCAAGGGCTGGCTCAGGAAGATCATGGTGTATACGGCCATCGACCATTTCCGCAAGCACCATAAGCACCAGATGGTAACTGAACTGGATAGTGTCGTTTACCAGGTGGCTTCCGTCGGTGAAGACGCCGTTGATAAGTTATCCTATGATGAGATCATTCGTGCGATACAGGAATTATCACCCGGGTACCGTACAGTTTTCAATTTGTTTGTGATCGATGGATTGAGTCATGAAGAGATCGCGAATCGGCTGGGTATTTCAACCGGCACTTCCAAGTCCAATCTTTCCAAAGCAAGAAGACAATTACAAAAGATATTATTTAAACAGAAAATACTAACCGTCGCCAGAAATGCAGTCTGAAGATTTTGACCATAAAGTCAGGGAAGCAGCCCGGCAACACCGCCCTGCTTTTGATGAAACCGCCTGGGAAAAAATGCAGGGAGTGCTGGATAAGCATTTGCCGGAAAAAAAAGATAACAGGAGACCCATCTTTTTCTTCCTGCTGGCATTCCTGTTGCTGGGTGGGGGTGTATGGATGATGGTTGCAAAACCCTGGCAACACCCATCAACTGCAAATACTATTGTTAAGGATAACCTGCAAAAGGAATCGGGTGGGCCATCCTGGGCAACATCACCCAGCGCTGAGACAAGAGGAAATGAAAAAGATGACCTGGTCACTGACCTTACTATTGTCAGCCATCTACCTGTTGAAATAAAAACGAAGCCCGGGTCAGAAAAAAAGAATAAAAATGTTCCTGTCACACAAAATTTAATAACAGAACAAGTTCATGCTGCCCCGCATAACCCGGAGCAAACAATATTGAACCCGATCCTTCCTTCATTCACGGAAACGGGAAATACTGAAAAGAAGAACGCCGCAGAACCTGCTATAGAAACTCCCGCAAAATTATTGGTGATTGAACCCGCGATCAATCCACTGATCCAGGCCGGGGAGATCGCTTCTGCCATTAAAAAAGAAAATAAAACAAAAAGAAACAGTTTCTCATTTTCTATCTCACTGGGAGCAGGTTCAAGTTCCTCCGAAGGAGGGAGTATTGGACGCATTAAACCTACATTGGGAGCCGGTATTACCTATACAATTAAAGATAGATTCAGCATCCGTTCAGGATTCTATTCAGGTCATAAAGTGTATGTCTCTGAACCCTACGAGTATCATCCCCCGGATGTATTCTGGACCTATTACCCCAACCTGAAGCAGGTGAATGCAGATTGTAAGATCTATGAAATACCTCTTTCCCTGGCCTGGCATTTCGGGCAATCTTCACGTCAAAACTGGTTTGCCAGTGCAGGTGTTTCGTCATACATTATGAAAAAAGAAACCTACCAGTTCCTCTATAAGAATTCTTCGGGTCAGCTCAATACCCGGACCTGGGATTTTAATGATAAGAATCAACACTTCTTCTCCACGCTTACGCTTTCCGGTGGCTACCAGCGATCGCTGAACAAGACCCTGTCAGTATCCATAGAGCCTTACCTGAAGCTGCCCCTGACCGGGATAGGATATGGAAAGGTGAAGCTCAGCAGCGCGGGCGTTTTATTTTCTTTAGATTATAAACCATTCAGGAAGAACTAAAATGCTAATGTCCCGACGCAGCGAAGCTGGTCGGGATGCCGACCGCAAGCGCGGCATGCTAAGGTGTTTGGGCCTATACAAAAAAAAAGACCCCCGACCGAATCGGGGGACCCTAATCAAAAACCATTAACCATTAAACCTTATCCTATGAAAATTCAAAACGAATATCGGCATTTGGTCGAACTGGCAAATTCCTGATTCAATTATTTTACTTCCCCATTACCAAAATCGGTTGATTATTCTAATTATTGACTTAACTCAATGTTTTGACAACGATTTATCGTAGAATTCCTTATTTGCAAAACCCTGCAAAGCATCCAAGATCACGAGCTGATAAAAGCTTTTCCGGTAATTAGTCTAACTTTCATTGTTATAAAATTCAAAACTTCAGGGTTTTTACATGAAAAAAGTTGTCGTTGCTATAACAGGGGCCAGTGGGTCGATCTATCCGAAGATCCTGCTTGAGAAATTGATAACAGCAAAGGAGCAGTGGTCAGAGCTGTCTGTTGTAATGACTGAAAATGCCAAAGAAGTCTGGAAAACAGAATTGAACAACGATTCCTGGAAGAATTTTCAACTAAAGTCCTATTCCACAACAGATTTCTCCGCGCCTTTTGCCTCGGGGTCGGGCCGATATGAGACAATGATCATTATTCCATGTTCGATGGGTACAATGGGAAGAATTGCGGCTGGTTTATCCAATGACCTGATCACCCGTGCTGCTGATGTTATACTTAAAGAAAGAAGAAAATTGATCTGTGTGGCACGGGAAACACCTTATAGTCTTATCCATATTCGAAATATGGAAACCATCACGCTTGCCGGAGGAATTATTTGCCCGGCAACGCCCTCATTTTATAGTCAGCCAAAGACCATTGAGGAATTGGCAGCAACAGTAGTAGACCGGGTTCTCGATCTGGCAGGCTTCGATGTAAAGACATTCCGTTGGGGAAAGTGATGCTTCCAATCACATTAGCCATTACTTGTTCCTCGGCTTATCCGTCATATAATCAAACCGCTTACCCGTTACTTCAGCCATATCAGGGATATTTTCTGCCACATACTTGCCTGCATCCAGTTTCTTCTTGGTTTCTGTAAACGCAACCAGGGTACGCTGGATATCCTCATCGGTATGTACGGCTGTCGGGATAAGACGGTAAATAATATGGCCTTTAGGGATCACGGGATATACAACGATGGAACAGAAGATGTGATAATTCTCACGGATATCCATGACCATGGCTGTGGCTTCTTCTACGCCGCCTTTCATGTAAACCGGCGTAACCACTGAATCTGTTTTACCAATATCAAACCCTGCATCCTTAAGCCCTTTCTGCAATTTGAGCGCATTCTCCCATAACTTTTCTTTGAGATGAGGTTGGGTGCGCAGTAATTCCAAACGCTTCAGGTTCCCGATCACCAGCGGCATCGGGAGACTTTTCGCGAAAATCTGGCTGCGGATATTGTAACGGATATAATCAATGATCTGCTTTTCACCGGCAATAAATGCCCCGATCGATGCCATGGATTTGGCGAATGTCGAAAAGTAAATATCGATCTTGTCCTGGATGCCTTGCTCTTCACCCGCACCGGCGCCTGTTTTTCCCAACGTACCAAAACCATGCGCGTCATCAACCAGTAACCTGAATTCATACTTGTCTTTCAATCCAGCGATCTCTTTCAGCTTTCCCTGGTCACCGGCCATGCCAAATACTCCTTCCGTGATCAGCAGGATGCCACCGGCTTTTTGTTTTTCAGTAAGTGCTGTGGCTCTTTGTAATTGTTTCTCCAGGTCCTCCATATCATTATGTTTGAAAACATAACGATGACCGGGATGTAACCTGAGTCCGTCGATAATGCAGGCATGACTCTCTGCGTCATATACGATCACATCATGACGGCCGCAAAGCACATCGATAAGACTGACCATGCCCTGGTATCCGTAATTTAAAAGGATGGCGTCTTCCTTCATCTCCAGCGCCGCGAGTTCGGCTTCCAGTTGCTCATGGTGATTGCTGTTCCCACTCATCATCCTGGCGCCCATGGGTAAGGCCAGCCCGTATTCTTTTGCAGCATCTGCATCTGCTTTGCGCACTTCCGGGTGATTGGCAAGCCCCAGGTAGTTATTGAGGCTCCATACGATCATTTCCTTGCCGCGGAACATCATACGGCTATTGATCTCGCCTTCCAGTTTTGGAAATGCGAAATATCCATGGGCCCGTTGACGATGTACACCGATGGGCCCATAATTCTTCACTAGCCTTTCAAAAATATCTCCCATATTAGTTCTAAATTTTAAGTTCTAAGTTTTAAGTGAGAGGAAGTACAAAGCATTGATTATCATGAAATAATTAATCAAAATCTGCTTTCAAGCCGAGCAAAAATAAGGTATTGTTTCCAGACCACTCTAGCCCCCTCCTTTGGAGGCATCCGAGCTAAGCGAAGGATGGGAGCGTAACTCGGGGGGAGGCTAGCTAATTAATAATGCTCTCATTTGTGCTATATGATGATCATCGTGTTCCGCAACAAAAAATAAAGAATCAATCATTCGCATGGGTTGTTGCAAGCGGGGGTGTAGCGAGGTTCTTCCAGCCATTTCTTCATCTGCTGGTTCAACTTTATTGATGAGATTCCTTCTTGCTGTTGAAAACTGATCGATGAGTTCCCGGATGGATTTACGCTGATGGCCGGCCTCATGTGTTTTCTTGTTGGTCAGATCTGCAGCTCTTAATACTTCTTTTCCTTCCATAAAATCTTCAACCCTTCCGTACCACAGTTCTTCGAGGTCATATAAGTGCCCAACCACTTCTTTCACCGACCATTTCCCATCCTTCTTCCTGCTCAATTTTTCTTCCGGTTGATCTTTTACCATGGCTTCGATCCGTGGAACGGCGCCCCGCAATCTTTCCACGATGACGGGAAAGAGTCCTGCCGGAAAATGAAATTCAAATTTTCTTTCGAACCAGGGAGTCTGTGCTATCAATTATTTTTTGTTTTTAAGAATTTTCCATTTTGCCATCAGTGCATTGTATTGTTTTTCCAGCTCAGCAGCCGCAGCGGTCGTTTGGGATGTGGGTGGCCAATCACTGCTTTGAAGTATACCGAACATAGAACTATAACCCGCCGATAATCTTCCAAAGCTGGGTTCCTGACTGCCTTGCGCTGTATTTTCCAGTTGTCCTGCTTCTTTTTCCATGGGTCCTAATTTATCCGCAACTGTAGATAGCGCACTGGTCAGTTGAGATTGTAAGGAAACCCGGAAGGCATGTATCTCTTTGATCAGGGTGGTCAGCTCTTTTCTTCTTTCATAACATAATAAGGAAAGGTCATGTTGTTTTTGCAATGCAACAAGTGGCGTCTTTACCCTTGGATCCATTTTCACAGTGAATTGTTCTATCCATGTTCCTTTTCCGTTTGAAAGTTTAGCAGTATATATTCCCGGCATCACCCAGGGAGCTGTTGCACTGGGTTCCGTGTTTTTATAGATCGCAGCGATCGGGTAAGAAAGTGGAAGATCAAGCGGTGCATATTTCAGGTCCCATAGGAAACGGTGTGCCCCGGCTTTATCGGAAAGTGTCTTTTCTTCGCGGACCCAATACAAAGGGATGTTAACTGCGCCGACGGACCTGGGTTGATCATTGCTGGAATATTTCCTGATCAGTTTTCCTTTTGCGTCTATGATCTCGAG
>DATINK010000333.1:0-3728 GCA_035474355.1 Chitinophagaceae bacterium
AATATAGCCTTGCAAATGCATCAGGCAGGAATGATCCGTGGAAAGTATATAATCGGCGCCGGTGGCAAGGGCATGATCCACTTTTTGCTCTGCCATGGCAATGGAGATCGCTTCAAATTTTACCGCAAATGTGCCGCCGAAACCACAACAGGTCTCCGTCTCTTTCATTTCCACCAATTCAAGGCCTTTTACATGCGACAAAAGTTTACGGGGTTCGGTCTTTATTTTGCATTCACGCAACGCGGCGCATGAATCGTGATAGGTTGCTTTGCCTTGTAAGGTGGCGCCGAGGTTGCCTGCCTGTAAAACATGGACCATGAATTCTGAAAATTCAAAGATCCTTTTGCCAATATCTGCTACGGCATGATGTAAAGAGGAGTTTTCAAATAGCTTCCCATAATAATTTCTTACAAAACCTACACAACTGGCGCTGGGCGCCACGATAAAATCTCCGCCACTGAAATCTTTTACAAATTTGCTGCATACGGGTTTGGCCTCATCCTGGAACCCGGCATTAAAAGCAGGTTGCCCGCAACAGGTTTGAGAACTGTTATAGGTTACACTGCAACCCGTCTTCTCCAGCACCTTGATCATATTAAAAGCTGTGTCCGGGTACAACTGGTCAATAAAACAGGGTATGAAAAGCTGAACATTCATAATGAGACTATCCCTTATTGGCTGAGTTGAAAGTTATTTCTTAAATGATTGGTTTAATGCAATCATTTTCAGCGCCGTGACTGCCGCTTCAATGCCTTTATGCCCAATTTTTCCTCCTACACGGTCCTGGGCCTGTTGCATTGAATCGACTGTCAACACCCCAAAGATAGTGGGGATGGGCAGTAAGAGGTTGAGTTGAAGGACTCCTTCCGTGACCGATTTGCATACATATTCAAAATGAGGAGTTCCCCCTCGTATCACGCATCCCAAAGCGATAAAGGCAGAAGGCTTGTCTTTCCTGGAAAGATTTTTCCAATACGACTGTATGACAAATGGAATCTCAACGGCACCCGGCACGGTAATGGTCCGGATCTTTTTTACTTTATGCTTTTTCAATTCAGCCCGGCAACCCGCTTCAAGCAGATCGGTAATTTCCTGGTTCCATTCCGTTTTGACAATAACAACACAGGCATCCTTTGCTTTGAGGATGCCTGTACTTGTATTCAATAAATTGCTTTCGCTGATCTTTCCCATAATTATTCTTCCGTGGAATAAACACCGAGCTGGGCCAGGTAATTATCCGCCGTCTGGGCATAATTGTTTCCATCCTGTCCCCGCTGCGAAGGATATTTCGCTTTTAAGTCTTTCAATAATTTGATGGCTTCTGCCTTATCGCCCATCTTTTGCGCGATCTGGGAGGCCAGGAATAAATAATTGGCGGAATTGGCTTCATCTTTTTCAAAATGATAAGCCGCTTTTTTATAATAGTCCAGCGATTCTTTGTTCTTTCCCAGATCTCCGTATGCATCTCCTAACATTTTATATGCCTGGGCCTGGATCTGTTTGGCGCTGGAACTGAATTTTTTCAGGTACTTGATCGCTTTTTCATTGCTATCCAGCTTAAGATAACATACTCCGGCATAATAACTAGCCCGGTTACCCGCTTTTGTACTGCCATATTTCTCGATCACTTTGATAAACCCAGAATACAAACCATCTCCGTTTAACGCTTTGTTCAACGAATCCATACGGTAATATTCTTCGGCTTTGAAGATCAGGTCTTCAGCTTTTGTTTCTTTGGGATTCCTGAAGAAATTCTTATACACATAAAAACCTCCTACCAGGAGAATGATCACCGTACAAACGGTCATGATCACTTTATTATTCTTATCCCAAAAATCCTTTGCCTTGGCGATGATGACTTCACCACTATCCGCGCCCTGCATCGTTTTCTTATCTGCCATATTCAATTATGAAATTTGTGTTTTATAAATGTTGTCTTGTTAGTTTAATCAATCCACGATAAACGGGTAATCAGGATCCATGTAAACATCTTTGAGTACTTCATTGTCATCGGGTATGGGGCTCTCTTCCGCAAATTTTACAGCGCCTGTTACAATGCCTTCTACCCTTTCGTCGATGACTTTGATCTCTGCTTCCGTTGCATATTTATGTGATAAGATCGTTTTCAATACGAGCTGAATAGGATCTTTCTCTTTATATTCTTCCAGTTCTTCTTTCGGCCTGTATTTCTGCGGGTCGCTGATCGAATGTCCTTTATAACGATAGGTCTTGATTTCCAGCAAAGTGGGTCCGCCTTTTTCACGCGCTCTTTTTACGGCTCTCGTCAAGCCATCGTGAACCGCTTCCGCACTCATGCCATCCACTGTGTCGGCAGGCATTTCATATCCATCGGCCAGTTTATAAATATCGATCACGTTGGAAGTTCTCTCAACGGATGTTCCCATCGCATAGTTATTATTCTCACAGATAAAGATCACGGGCAATTTCCAAAGCATGGCGAGATTAAAAGTTTCATGTAACATACCCTGCCGCGCCGCCCCATCTCCAAAAAAACAAAGCACCACATTCTCCGTATCGCGATATTGTTCAGCGAAGGCAAGCCCCGCTCCCGTGCCGATCTGCGCACCCACGATGCCATGACCCCCATAAAAATTCACATCCTTGCCAAAGAAATGCATACTACCTCCCTTCCCTTTCGCATTCCCCGTTGACTTTCCATATAATTCCGCCATACAACTATTCACCGAAACACCTTTGGCAATCGCTAATCCATGGTCACGGTAGGCAGTGATAAAAAGATCTTCAGCTTTGGTAGCCGTCATGCAGCCGGCAGCGATCGCTTCCTGTCCCACATAAGCATGAAAAAACCCCCGGATCTTCCCTTCCATCTTGTACTTTTCTTCCGCGGTCAGTTCAAACTGGCGAATAAGCTGCATCAGCTCATACCAATAGAGGTATGTTTCTTTTGAAAACTTGGTGGCGACAGCCTTTTTTGCCTGTGATTCCATGCTTTTTACGGGACGCAAAAATAGTGAATAGTTTTAAGTTTTAAGTTCTAAGTTTTAGGTAGAATTAGACCAGCTAAACCTTTGAATAAAGCTAACATAGGATGATTATATTGCTGATTCATAGCTATTCACAAGTACTTAAAACTTAAAACTTAGAACTTAAAACTTAAACCGAATTGCTGAGGCTTGATTCAATATCGGTAACCCAATTCAAAAACTATAGCACCCGTTCTTTCACGTTTCCGGAGCGCATAACAGGCATTTGCGGTAACAACGGTGTGGGCAAAACAAACCTCCTCGACGCCATTCATTACCTCTGTTTTACAAAGAGCTGTTTTACGCGCGATTCCCTCAATTCCCTGCAGGGCAGATCGGGATTCCGCATCGAGGGACATTTTAAACTGGGCGAAAAGGAAGAAAAAGCAATTTGTATACTCCGTGAAACCGGCAAAAAAGAATTTTCAGTGAATGATGAGCTATACGAGCGATTCTCTCATCATATCGGCCATTACCCGGGCGTCATGATCGGACCCGATGATTCCAGGCTGATTACGGGAGGCAGTGAAGAAAGAAGAAGATTTCTCGACGAACTGATCTCCCAATTGGATGCGGTTTACTTACAAAACCTGATCAATTATAATAAAGTCCTTGTACAAAGGAATTCCCAGCTCAGGCATCTTGCCATGACCGGCAGCCAGGACCATTCCTTACTGGAAGTATTGGATGAACAGCTCAGTAAACCCGGGACCGGGATCGCCG
>DATINK010000334.1:0-2157 GCA_035474355.1 Chitinophagaceae bacterium
TGTATGGAGCGCTATGCGTTTTGTAAAGGGTGAGAATCATCGGAATGATGACATTGCTGCTGTGAGAAAAAGAGAGTCTGTCCTCGCGGACTGATTCCCAGTTACCCGAAACGTATTAGGTTTGTTACGCAAGTAGCAAACCTTTTTTTATTAGTTACAAACGCTATACCCGGGTTTTAAGTTTTAAATGCTAAGTTTTAAGTAGTGGGTTGGCCAATAACATATCGCTATAAGAGGTTTTAATCATATCAGCTGGTCGAATACCAAATTGAGTAAGATAATAGACGCATTGTTCTTTTAATTCTTGGGGTGAAAGAGGTAATAATAAATTGCCAGCTTCTATTTCGACGAATGAACCCAGGCCCTCGATTTCATCCAGATGGAATTTTACATTTCGTATATAATAGATCTCCCTTTTCTTTTTGATAATTACTTTAATTCCCAGGCAACGGGTCAGTGTTTCCTTCATGGCCGTTGGGTCCATGACTTTAACAAGATTGAAGTGAGAACTTTTAGGGCCTGCAAGATCATCACGTTCATAATATATTAAATTATTCTCGATGTTTCCTTCCCTTAACTTGAGTCGGCCTTTTGGAGTATTAAAGTAAGTATCGGTTTGTTCATCTGTACCCCGGAATTCTGCTCCATTTTCCATTAGATATTTCCGGATTTTCGAGGGATCATTGCAGGCAGCTTTTATTTCCACGTTGAGGTAGGGGGCCATGAAGTATAGGAGTCTGGTAACTTAAAACTTAGCATTTAAAATTTAGAACTTATCGAATGATAACCGTTCCCGCTTTGCGGGTTATCTCCATTTCCATTTTTTTCAAATGTTCATGTGTCCGGTACAGCATTTCGTATTCTTCGGGGGAATGTTTTTTCTCGAGATCGACCTGGTTTTCCAGCAGCATTTTCTTGATCTTGCGAAGCTTGAGATAATTGATGGCTGATTCCACGGCTTCGATGGTTCTGTCTTCCTCCATTTTCAGGTATCCCATCAACTCTTCTTCGCGTTCCCGGGAAACAGCGCTGATAAAATCTTCATAGGATTTTTCAAACAAAACCTTCCGGTAACCCTTGGACTGGCTGAATTCTCTCTTCCAATGTTCACTTTCATCATAGGGAAAATTCAACAAGGAAACCGCAATGGCACTTAGTTTTGGATCAGGATGATATATAAAATGATTGGAGTTGGCCTGTCCGGGGTCCTGCCGGTAAATTTCTTTATAGGCTTCAATGAGTGCGGCCAGGTTACGGTTATCGAGCAGGCTATCATCCACCATTTCCTCAAAAATATGATCGGCTATCCTGCGGTTGTCATCCCAATAACGGGTACCGAATTCCAACAGGATCCTGGCCCCTTCCCGTTCCTGTAATTCATCTTTATATAATAAGTTAAAAGTAGCGTCGTCGTATTCACCGGTTTCCGTTTGCCGGGCTTTTTCCTCCTGGTATTTTGCTTCTTCGAATGGTAATTTTTTCTCCAGGGTTACGATCCTCTCCCGGATAAATTTATTCACCAGCGCATGCAATCCCGATTCATCGATCTTCAGGATCTCGGAACACTGCTTGATATAATCCTGCTGCCTTGTAAAATCTTCTGCTTTGTTGATCCGTGAAATGGTTTCTGCCATCCGGTTGACCACTTCTGCTTTTTTAGCTGAATCATTTCCGGCATCCTGGAGCGCAACCTCTAATTGGAAGAGGATAAAATCTTTCTTGTTCTTCTGAATGAATTCCCGGAATGCAGAGGCGCCGATCTTATTCACATAACTATCCGGGTCTTCCTGGTCGGGGATCAGTACGAGCTTAACCTGCAGCCCTTCTTCCAACGCCATATCCAGTCCACGCAGGGCCGCCCTTACCCCCGCCGGATCACCGTCATAAATGATCGTGAGGTTATTACTGTACTTCTTCACCAGCCTTAGTTGTTCAGTCGTCAGTGAAGTACCGCCGGAAGCCACGGCATTTTCAATGCCTGCCTGGTGTAAAGACACTACATCCGTATATCCTTCCACCAGTAAACATTCATCCGATTTATCAATGGCCTGCCGCGCAAAAAAAGAACCATAGAGGATCCTGCTTTTTACATAGATCTCGTTCTCGGGGGTATTGATATATTTCGGGGCCTTGTCATTGCTTTTTAAAACGCGGGCC
>DATINK010000335.1:0-1705 GCA_035474355.1 Chitinophagaceae bacterium
TCCAGGTCAAGGCCGAAAAACTTATTGACCAGCCTCCCGTTTTCTTCTACTTCCATCGCCATGGTCAGTTTAGCTTCTACTTCAGACAATTTATTATTCTTATAGGGAGCCATCCGCATCATCAAAGCGATTCCATCATTATAAGGTGCGATCAGTGCATTGTGGCTGAATTTAAGAAAGGCCTGGGGCCTCGAGAACCTTCCATAAAATAACCCGGTAGCGATTGCAAAACTCAGAAGCCCCAGGAAGGCTTCAAAGGTGGCGACTGCGCTGGTAAGAAAACCTGTAGGACTGATCCTTCCATATCCCACTGTCGTGAAAGTTTGCGTGCTGAAAAAAAATACTTCTGAAAATTTTTTCATACCCGAGGTCCCGTTGATCCCTGAAAGATGTTCGGTGCCGATCAGGTAGTATACACAGGCAAATAGGAGGTTGACGAGGATATAGATCCCAAATATCAATAAAAGGAATTTCCCGCTTTTCATTCCAAGCATGGTATGATACCAGCTATAGCGCCGCAGTGGATTGATCCCTCTTTTGATAACGTTCGCGCCACCCGAACGGTTATAAAAACGCCCACCGGTCAAATTACTGTTCGTACCAAAACCCGTGTTGTTTTCCGACTGCAGGTGACTTATTTTCCTTTTGAAAGCCATGGCGCTTCAAAATTAGTGATCAACCATTAATTGGTAGCGGGTAAATTGCAGTTTAGCGGATAATGCTGCATCTTTATTTTATTAATTTGACTGCGGGATGAATTTTTCCACCCTTTTTGCGGGCAATATTGTTTACCGGGGTTTGAATATACTGGCTGGATTCGGGATCATGCTCCTGCTTACCAGGCTCATGGGCACTGATGGGTTTGGATTAATATCCCTGATGGTCGCCAATGTTACTTTATTTAACCTGCTCTCCTGCCTGGGGGCGGAATCCAGCGTTATTTTTCATGGGGCTTCCCGGAAAATGACTGCGGGAAAGATCCTGACATTGATCTATGCTGTCTTTTTCTTTCAATTGATCATGCTTGTCGGCGTTGAACTCATCGGCCATGCCCTGACCGGTCATTACTGGCTGGTAAAGGGGCCGGACCTGGTTAACCTTTTCATGGGAATTGTATTCTTATTGGGGATCACCCTGGCAGATAAGTATACGGCATTGTTATATGGCCGGCATTTATATACGATGGCCAACAGGATCATTTTTTTCAGTAACCTCATTACATTTTCAATATTCCTGTTCTATTATTTTGGCCGGCTGGAAAGAGATCCTCTTTTCTTCCTGCAATTATATATTGCGACCATTATAGGTCAGGCCATCCTCCTGCTTATTTCTTATCATTTATTTACGAAAGAAAAAACAGGGTTCGAAAAAATTGACAGGCCGGATATAAAAACATTTTTCAGCTATTCTTTCATTGTATTTATCACTAATCTTATTCAATTCCTGGCCTACCGGGTGGATTATTGGCTGCTGGATCATTACAAAGGCGAATCCTCCCTGGGTATCTATGCACTGGCCATCCGCCTGAACCAATTTATCTGGGTAATTCCTATACTTGTATCCAGTCTCATCTTTCCCTTAGCTGCGGATAAGGAAAAAAACTTCGATGAAAATAAATTACTTTCTCTCCTGCGCGTCACCAGTACCTTTTTACTGATCGTTTCGGTGGTTATATTTTTTATCGCGCCCTTCCTGATCCCCGTTT
>DATINK010000336.1:0-10173 GCA_035474355.1 Chitinophagaceae bacterium
CCCCGTTAACTATAATATTCTTGTATTTGATCAGACGCTCAAGAACAATTCATCCATTTCCTTTATCAACCTGAATACGATCCGGTTCGGTTCCGCCCGTGACGCAAACGTGAGCGCTGCATTGTTTGACTTCAATGACAAGAAAAATGTATATAACTGGAGCGGGAAAGTTGCCGTGAGCCAGCGCTTCACTGGCGGTAATACCAGCAGCGGCTATTCCCATAACTGGAATTTTAACAAGAATGGAGGCCGCTGGAATTTCAATCTCGGGGAAGAGATCGCCAGTCCCAAATACAACATCAATGATATGGGGATCCTTTTCACGAATAACTATATCGATCACTATATGTGGACCGCCTATAGATGGATCAAGCCCACCAAATGGTATAACCGCATCCAGCTAAATTTCAATGCCTATTACAGTATGCTGATGAAAAATGTACCGGGACAGAAGATCAGCAGCAAATTCCAGAGCTTCAATACCAATATCAACGGTAATATGCAGCTGAAAAGTCTTTGGTGGGTCGGTTTCTTTGTGGGTTATGTTCCGGCAGGAAATGATTTTTATGAACCCCGCGTAACAGGTTATTCCTTTCGTTCACCCAGCCGTTTCCAGCTGAACCCCTGGTTCAATTCAAATTCCACCAAGAAATATTATTTCGAGTTCAATTATTTTGTCGGGCTCAGAAGCTTATTCAACAGTCCGAATCATGAGTTTTATGTTTCGCACCGTTACCGGTTCAGCGATAAATTCTCGGTTAGCCACAATCTATACCTGAACCCAACGAAGAACGATGCAGGCTTTTATACTGTTTATGATGTTAACCCTGTATTCGATATCATTTTCTCCCGCCGCGATCTGAAAACGATCGAAAATGTGGTGTCGATCAAATACAGTTTCAACAATAAATCAGGGATCACCTTCAGGGCGCGTCATTATTGGAGCAAAGTTGAAGTGAAGCAGTTGTACGATCTGCAGGATGATGGAACCTTGCAGCCCACAGCCCATAATAATATTCCTATTGAAAACCAGAACTATAATATATTCAACATCGACGCCGTATATACATTGCAATTTGCCCCGGGAAGCTTCTTAAATATAGTCTGGAAGGACGAAGGAGAATTTTCTGATGAGCAAGTTTACAGAACCTATTTCAAAAATCTTGACAGGACGCTTAATGCGCCGCAATTGAATAATCTTTCTTTGAAGATTGTTTATTATTTGGATTATCTGAAGATCAGGAATTGGGGGAAGAAGAAATAGATGAAAGATTATAAATTATAGATTAAAGATTTTAATACAACATTGAAACGAGGGACCTGGTTCAAATCAGGTCTCTCGTTTTTTATGGCCCCAGCTGTAGTGCTACTATCATCGTCCCTTGTGTCACTCACTTGTACGTTCTGTTCGCTACTCAGCATTTTTCGGAAAAACTGATTAATTGGTCAATTTGCACGAAGCGTCCCTACAGGACGCCTGTATTATTTCATATTTTAGTTCTACCTACGAGGTGTTCCTACGGAACACATCAATATTGAATTCGCCATTTTTTTGTCCCGGAACAACTCATTGGTAGAAAATATTTTCAAAATGTGATAAGCCTTTTTGAGGATTGCAATCCCGAAGGGGTGGCAATATTATAGAATAATCATTCGGTTATTTATTACAAACCCCGAAGGGGTGACATTATTTAAGCACGAAGCGTCCCTATGGGGCGCCTGTATTATTTCATATTTTAGTTCTGCCTACAATGTGTTCCTACGGAACACATCAACATTGAATCCGCCACATTTGTCCCGTAGGGGCAACTATGGGTAGAAAATATTTTCAAAATGCGGTATGCTTTCTTCGGAATATTTTAGTTCTACCTACGAGGTGTTCCTACAGAACACATCCCCATTGAATTCGCCACATTTGTCCCGTAGGGACACCTCGTGGGTAGAAAATATATTCAAAAAACGGCAAACGTTCCGTAGGAACGTCTCGTGCTTATTCGATTTTTTTGATGATACAAATCGTTTGTGAGCTTCGCAAATGCTGAGTAGAATTACCGGAGGTACAAGAGTGCGACGCAACGAAGCTGATAGTAGTAATGCAGATGGAAAAATAATAATCAACTTCATTTAATTCCCATGGTTAAAATCATAGGCTCTATTATAAAAACAAAGCCCACGGTTTCAACCGTGGGAGTCATTTGAATAAATAAATTTTCAATGTTGTGGAGGTTATCGGAGTCGAACCGACGACCTCTTGCATGCCATGCAAGCGCTCTAGCCAGCTGAGCTAAACCCCCGGGGATGCAAATGTAAAATGTAATATGTAGAATGTAAAATGTAAAAGGGCTCTCAACACATTAGCATTTTAGCACATTCTTAAACCTTAATATTTTCAAACTGCTGTTGCTCTTTTGTAGACCCCCGAATCAATAACTCCGTTGTCAACACCTTTGTTTCAAAATCTTTGACAGGGCGTTTGCTTTCGATGAGCTGTAATAATAAGGAGGTGGCGATCTCGCCCATTTCAAAGGCGGGCTGGCGGATGACGGATAAGGGCGGATCTAATAATTCCGTAAGATCGGTATTGGAAAATCCGATGACGCCCATGGAATCGGGAACGCGGATGCCATGGGTTTTCAAATAGCGAAGACAACCCGTGGTTAATTTATCAGCCGATGCAAAAATGGCGTCGGGCTGCTGCTTGCTTTTTAATAATTCTTTCATCGCGTCTTCTACTTCCTGGGCTATCATGCCCCCGTGTTCACAATAATGGATCATCGTTTCATCTTCTTCCAGGCTATTATCTGCCAGGGCTGCCCGGTAACCTGCCAGTCGCTCTCTTGTAATAGATAAAGATGCTGAGTTGGCCAGTGCTGCAATTTTCCGGTACCCGCTTTTGGCGAGATAAGTGACCGCGTCATACGCACCTTTATAATTATCTACAATTACTTTATGCGTGGGGATCTCATCCACGATCCTGTCAAAAAAAACAATGGGGAAACCTTTTTGATTTAATTCCTTGAAATAACTCAGGTCATGGGTCTCCGTGGAAATGGAAATGATCAGTCCGTCTACCGAACGCGAAGTCATATACTGGAGATTCAGCATTTCCCGGTCGAAGGATTCGCGGCTCTGGCCAATGATCACATTGTATCCGTTATTATAGGCGATGGACTCAATGCCATTGATGACCTGTGAAAAAAAGCTATTGGCGATCTCGCAAACGATAACCCCGATCGACCGGCTTCTCCGTTCCTTCAAACTTAAGGCGATAGGGTTGGGATGATAGTTGATCTTTTCGGCGTACTCGATGACCAGTTTCTTGGTCTCGGGACTGATCTCATAGCTGTCCCTCAATGCCCTGGACACCGTAGAGGTGGAAAGGCCAAGGGCTTTGGCAATATCTTTTATCGTAACAGCTTCGAACTTCATGGCTCTCTTAAAGTTACGAATTTCCCTTCGACAGGCTCAGGTTCCGAACGATACTCAGTTCACAGTCAATAGTCACCATCTCCCCTTTAGGGGATGGGGGCAGGGGGAAGGGGGCATCATCAAGTCAAGGCAGCAATTGACCAGCCCGGGTTGTCACACCTGAAATAGTTACTTTATAAACGGTTACTGGCAACCCCATTGTAACTGTCAACCGATTCAAAATGACAACGTTACCGGGAACGATTGCGTAAAAAAAAAACGGGTATCTTATCCGGGAAACAGAAGTTCTGTGTAGCTTTTCCCGCCGCATAGTCCGGCTGAAATCTGTATACCCTTTCCGAAGATCTACGAGACCATTCCGACGAGCCTGCCTGACGGCAGACAGGTCGGGATGCAGGACATAATAATATTATACGTTTTAAAACTAAAACTCTGCTATGGCAAGGATCCTAAAAACGATCGGGATTTACGCGCTGGCATGCTGCTTCCCGGTTGCCTTATTTGCACAGGGAAAACGCGTGTCCGGTACGGTGACCGCTTCCGACAACAAACTTCCTCTTCCGGGAGTTACCGTGACTGCGAAAGAATCCAAAGCGACAGCCGTTACTGATGCCTTCGGACATTTTACGATTACTGTGTCCGATGCCGACAAAACACTTGTATTTACCAGCGCTTCCCTAGTCAGTAAGGAAGTGGCTATTGTAAGCGGGGCCAATGACGTGGAATTGAACCCCGATGTAAAAGAATTATCTGCAACCGTCGTTATCGGTTACCAGACGATTCGAAGAAGGGATGTGCTTGCTTCTGTTGCATCCATCAGTGCAAAGGATATAAAAGATATCCCGATCAATTCAGCGGCGGAGATGCTGAATGGCAGATTAGCCGGTGTTACCGCTACAACATCCGAAGGTTCTCCTGACGCCAATATCAGGATCCGCGTTCGCGGAGGTATGTCGATCTCCCAGGATAATTCACCCTTATTTATTGTGGATGGCGTACAGGTTGAAAACGGTTTGAATGTGATCTCCCCGCAGGATATCGCCAACATTGACGTTTTGAAAGATGCAGCCGCAACAGCTATCTATGGTGCACGCGGATCTAACGGTGTGATCATCATCACTACGAAAAGCGGAAGGGCAGGTAAATTCACACTGAGCTATAATGGATTTGTGGGCGTGAAATCACTTCCGGATCCATTAGCCGTTCTGCATCCTTATGATTTTGTGATCTACCAGTCAGAGCGGTCAAGAGGCAGCAATACGGATAGTACCAGTTTTACAAATAATTATGGTCATACCTGGGATACCCTTGCTAATTATATGAACGTTCCTTTTGTCGACTGGCAGGAAGAAGTTTTTGGAAATACAGGAGTTATCCAGACACATAACATTGTAGCTTCCGGTGGCAGCAGGAAGATCACTTACAATTTCTCTTATACAAATAATAACGACCGGGCTATTGTCATTAATTCACAATATGTACGCAACCTGATCAACCTCAAGTTAGATTATAAACCTACAGGCTGGCTGCGGGCGGGGATTGGAGCGCGTTATACCCACCAGGACGTTTATGGCGCCGGCGTTTCAGATGAAAAAGGTTCATCTTATAACCGCTTGCGGAATGCAGTTAAGTACAGACCCTTCCTTTCCAAGAACCAGGACATTGATGACTCTGATCCTTTTGCAGATGTGAATGTGGGTAATGGTTTGAACCTGACCAATCCTCTTCTCCTGGCTGGTTATGAATACAGGAAAAAAACAACAGAAGCCTTCGATGGAAATGCCTACGTCAACGTAAACATTTTTAAGCACCTTAGCTTCCGTTCCACTTTTGGCTATGGTCATAATGAATTTGTCGATCGCCAGTTCAATGATTCACTGGCGCCTTATTCCATCGTACAGGGAGGCAAGCGGCCCACTGTGCAACTGGATACCGTTCACAAGAATACGATCACCAATTCGAATGTATTCACCCTGTCTTATCACGGAGTTGCCAGTAAACATGATTTCGACCTGATACTCGGGGAAGAAACTTATGACCTGCATACGTCTACCTGGAATAATTTCTTCAAGTCCTATCCTTTAGGCGTTACCCACGATGAAGCATTTTCCAAAACGGGACTGGCCGTTCCATTCGGAGGTTTTCCGAAATTCCGCAAAACCAGGTATACGAATCTTTCTTTCTTCGGAAGATTCAGTTATGCCTTCATGGAAAAATACCTGTTGTCATTTAATGTAAGAGCAGACGGTGCATCCAAGTTTGGCCCTCAAAATAAATGGGGTTATTTCCCTGCCGGTTCAGTGGCCTGGAGGGTAAAGGCTGAGAAGTTCATGCAAAATGTGGATTGGTTAAGTGACCTGAAATTCAGGGCCGGTTTCGGAACCGTCGGTAATAACCGTATTGACGATTATCTTTTCCTGACCACGTTCCTGAATGGCTCTTTTTTCTATGGCGTGAATGGTACGCTGATCAATGCTTATACTTCAGCCGGCCTGGTGAACGAAAATCTCAAATGGGAATCTACGGTCAACAGGAATTTTGGGATGGATATAGCTTTGTTTAAGAACAGGGTCAGCCTGAGCGCTGATTATTATAAGAATACTTCCAGGGATCTTTTATTGAATGTGCCCATCGCTTCCACTTATGGATATGCTCTTCAATTACAGAATATCGGCAAGACCGAGAACAAAGGATTCGAATTCCAGCTGAATGCTGGTATCATTCGTCATCCCGGAAACGGATTGAACTGGACGGCTGATTTTAATATTTCATTCAACAAGAACAAGATCCTTGCCCTCGGTTCGGGTCAGCAATACTTCTACCCTGCTGCCAGCTGGGGTGTTTCGGGTCAGCCGACCGATTATATTGAGAGGATCGGTGATCCCGTAGGCAGCTTTTGGGGTTTAGTTACCGATGGATTCTATAAAGTGTCTGACTTCGATTATAATAATGGTATATACACATTGAAAGCAGGTACTGTAACGAATGTGGGGATCATCGGCCCGGTAATGCCAGGTTCGATCCGGTTCAAGGACCTGAACGGCGACGGCGTGATCGATCTGAATAATGATCGCAGGATCATCGGCAACCCGACTCCGAAATTCACGGGTGGCTTTGCCAACCAGGTAAGCTTTAAGAACTGGGATATGAGCGTATTCATGAATTTCTCTGTTGGCAATGATGTTTATAACGCTAATAAGGTCGAACTGACGAATGCATATTCCAATAATTCAAATATGCTCGATATCATGGCCGGGCGCTGGAAAGTGGTTACGGCAACCGGTGCAACTGCAGAATGGATAAGTGGAAGTAATGTAATGGGTATTCCTCCCGACCAACTGGCCGCTTTGAACAGCAATGCCACGATCTGGCAACCATTGAAATCAGCCGGTGCTTTCTATCCGCATTCATGGGCGATTGAAGACGGATCGTTCCTCCGTATCAATAATATAACGATCGGATACACAATTCCTGAAAAAGTACTTCGTCCATTCCAGTTAGCCAAAATGCGGATATATGTTACCGCCAACAACGTAGCAGTATTTACAAAATATACAGGATATGATCCCGAGGTGAGTGTGCGTACAAGCCCATTAACACCCGGACTCGACTATTCAGCTTACCCGAAAAGCCGTAGTTTTATATTCGGGGTCAATGTAACATTCTAATGCTTTTAAATTTTACGATATGATCACCAACATTTTTAAAAAGATCGCGGTCTTTTCATTCACCCTCCTTTTAATAGTAGTCAGCGGTTGCAAGAAATGGCTTGACCAGGCGCCTATTACAGAAGTAGGTCCTGATGTAGTTTTCAATGATGCGTCAGGCGCTTACAAGGCGCTGATCGGCGCTTATAGCCGTCTTGTGGGCGACCAGATGTATGGTATCCGCGTTAGTTTATATTTCCCTGTAGATAACGATGAAACGCAGGGACCTACCGGCGCCGGTGATAACGATCGCCGGGATATCGCTCGCTCAGCGGCGACCTCCGGTAATGCACAGATCAATTCTCCTTTCAACCAGATGTTCACGGGTATCGAATTTGCAAATATCTGTATCGCGAATATTCCCAATATGGCGTCTTATGCCGGCAGTCCACAATTGCAAAGGATGTATGGCGAAGCGCTGACCTTACGCGCTTTGTTTTACCTGGAAGCGATCCGCAACTTCGGAGATCTTCCTGAACATTTTGAACCTGCATCCGCATTAGCGATATCGCATCCATTTCCTTCCAGGACGGACAGGGATGCGCTCTATGATCATTTGCTTGATGACCTGCTGACTGCAGAAGCCGTGGTACCCTGGCGCAATGACGTTCCTTCCATCGGTGATGTGCTGGATGAACGCATTACAAAAGGCACGGTGAAAGGGCTGAGAGCCAGGATCGCATTATATCGCGGCGGATATTCTTTACGCAGCAACGGAACTATGCAAAGAGGTTCCAATTTTATTAACTATTACCAGATCGCAAAAGATGAATGTAATTCGATCATGACTTCCGGTCAGCATGCGCTGAACCCCAGTTACAGGGATCTGTGGAAAGTGCAGGTGGGTGGTCACGTTGTGAATGACCCACAAGGAGAATTGATGTGGCAGGCAAGCGCGATCGGTCTTACGGGTGCAGAAGATACCAAGCTTGGATATTATAATGGTCCTACCGTAAACGCATTGGGCAATAAGAGTATCAATATCATGCCCACTTATTTTTATTTGTTTGATTCTACTGACGCAAGAAGAGATGTAACCTGCTGTCCATATAATGTAGCTGCCAACGGAACTACAAAATTGGGACAGGGGATTGCAGCCATTTGCGATGGTAAGTACCGCAGGGACTGGGTTACGAACCCTGTAATCTCACCTACCAGCGCCGTACAATACCTGGGTTTGAAATGGCAGATCCTTCGTTATTCAGATATCTTATTAATGTATGCTGAAGCTGAAAATGAGATCAATGGTCCTGTGGGTGCTTACAATGCGGTTAATATGGTAAGAAGAAGAGGTTATGATAAACCAATTGGTGTAGTCGATCCGACGGTTGATCTTGCACCGGGACTCAGCAAAGCAGAAATGTTTAAAGCGATAGTAAGAGAAAGGTCACTGGAATTTGGTGGTGAAGGGATCCGGAAATACGACCTGATCCGCTGGAACCTTCTCGCAACGGCAATTGCGGAAACAAAAGCCAACCTGGCAAAAATGGGAACCTTTACACCCATTGTGGATGCCAGTTACATGCTTCCCTATCCTTCCTATTCCAAGTCTGTACTATTACCGAATAACATGTTTTTCTATACCAATTCCGCCGCGGATAATGTTGCTTTATGGAACAATTCCTTCTATAAATATGCCGCCTTCCAGGATCCTCTTGGGGTGTATGTTACTCAAACGGGGAATTATACATTGTTAAATACCGATGACAATACGACGGTCAAGGGTCAAACGAATATTGTTACGCTTCCCAGTGCTGTTGGTAATACCGGCAGGACTTTCTGGGTAAGGTTTATGCCTAATAATCCAGCCGCAACAACAACAGCAGACTGGACCTATAGCATGAAGGTGAATTCTGTAAGTAGTCAAACCATCGACGGCGGTACAGGAACCTATACCTATTCAGGTACGGTTGCCAAGGCTACCCCTGCTGCGCAAAATGGTCCTACTCGTCTCGTTGGGTTTTATAGTAATGGCAGCAACTGGATAACGGTAACCACGGCTGCATGGATGGGTACGACGATCACCGCTTCCGGAACTACATCGCCGTTGGGACGTTTTGCAACCAATTTCGTTACCGGGAAGTCTGAATTATTACCGATCCCTCAGCCGGTGAGGGATGCGAATGTGAATTTTACGCAGAATCCTGGATATTGACATTCGATTTAATTAATTAATTGAAAGGCTGCTGATCCTGAGAGGAGGCAGCCTTTTTTTGAAAGTAAAAATAGCCGGTAAGGCGGCAAGACGGTAAGGAACGCATTTTGTTCGATTAAACTTCCCGCCTTCCCGACTTCCCGGCTAAAATCCCGCTATAATGAAATTTGCTTTTATATTGACCATAATATATCTCTCGTTTATTTCTTGCAATGCGCAGAAATCGATGTCTCTTCCCTTTGTTGATGAAAAACCAATTGCCTTTATCGGTGCAGAAGGATTTGGAAAATATACAACGGGTGGTCGCGGTGGAAAAGTAATGATCGTTTCCAACCTGAATGATGACGGAGAAGGAAGTCTTCGTAAAGCAGTAAATGGTAAAGATCCGCGCATCGTTGTGTTCAGCATTTCAGGTACGATCCATTTATTATCTCCATTAAAATTCGGGAGCAATCTCACGATCGCGGGTCAATCCGCACCCGGTGACGGGATCTGCCTCGCCGATTTCCCGGTCAGCATTAGTGGGGACAACCTGGTCGTCAGGTTTCTCCGCTTCCGTATGGGTGATAAGAACCAGAAAGGCGGCATGGTGGATGGAAATGGCGGAGATGATGCTTTCGGCGGAACACACCGTAAAAATATTATCATCGATCATTGCAGCCTGAGCTGGAGCACGGATGAAGTTTTTTCTATTTATGCAGGGGACAGTACCACCCTGCAATGGAATCTCATCACGGAGCCCCTGAACTATTCTTATCATTTTGAAACGGGAGATAAGGATTATGAACATCATGGATACGGTGCCATCTGGGGAGGATTCCATTCCTCTTTTCATCACAATCTTTTCGCACATTGCAATAGCCGCACCCCGCGCTTTGATGG
>DATINK010000337.1:0-7486 GCA_035474355.1 Chitinophagaceae bacterium
CAGAATTGTCCCACCCCCAATGTAATCGAGGATGCATACATGGCCGCAATCTCTGTAGCCGATTGTTTCAATTTCTCAGGTAATAAAAAGACCGGGTTAATGCTTCCCATTTCTGCAAAAACCGGGATAGGTTCTTTTCGCTGATTACCCCAGTCGAATAATTGTTTGCCTCCCAGGAAAGATCCTGTAAATCCTACAGCTTTTGTATGGGGATGCATGACCAGCATTTTTCCCACTTCCTGGCTTGCACCATATATATGGGTGAAAATACCGGGCGGCATTTGGCAGGATGTTGCTGCTTTCAAAATTGCGTTGGCAACTAACGTACTTGTTTCCACATGTGCCGGATGTGCTTTTATAATCACGGGGCAGCCCGCAGCGAATGCACAGGCCGTATCACCGCCGGCAGTTGAATAAGCGAATGGGAAATTACTGGCTCCGAATACGACAACAGGCCCCAACGGTACAAGCATTTTCCTGACATCCGGTTTCGGCGGAGTTTTATCTGTAATGGCTGTATCAATGCGCGCATCCAGCCATTCCCCGCTGGCACAGGCATCGGCATAAGAATTTAATTGAAAGATCGTGCGTGCCCTTTCATTTCTTAATCTCGCCTCGGGAAGATTTGTTTCTGTCATAGCAGCCTGTATCAACTCATCTCCGCAAGCTTCGATCTCTTTTGCGATCGCTTTCATGAAAGCTGCCCGCTGTTTTCTTGAAAATTTCCGGTAGACATGAAATGCTTTCCAGGCATCGTGCATGGCGAGGTCTATTTCTTCTTCTGTTGCATCCTTGTAAGACATAGTAAGTGTTTTTATCGCCTACCCCCTGGCCCCCTAAAGGGGGGAATAATTTTTCATTTCAAGAGTTAAGTTATTTAATCCGACCAGTCCTCTATCCTTTGATTCTCCGAGGAGTCTTCTCGCAGAGAGACTCGTCGGAGAACCTGTCATCTAATCAAGCATCTCCGGCCTTTCGGCAATGCCCTTATTAATTATCTTCAAAATCCGTTCCCTTTCTTCTCCTTGCAGCATTAATCTAGGGGGGCGAACATATTCACTACCCAGGCCTGTTTGGGTAGCCGCCAGCTTAATATATTGTACGAGTTTAGGATGTACATCCAATTCGAGTAAAGGCATGAACCAATGATTGAGTTTTTCAGCTTCTTTGATCCGGCCTTCTTTGGCTAATGTATATAATTTCACCGTTTCAGCAGGAAACGCACAAACCAGCCCGGCCACCCAACCATCAGCGCCCATCATCAATTCATCCAGGGCGATCGTATCCACCCCGCAAAGTATTTTGAAACGGTCCCCGAAACGGCTGCGCATATTGTTAATATTGTTGACCTCCCGGGTTGATTCTTTCACTGCATTGATATTGGGACAATCCATCAATTCGTCAAACATCTCCATGGTCACTTCGATCTTATAGTCGATGGGATTATTATAGATCATGATGGGGAGATCAGTGGCAGCAGCAATGGTTTTAAAATAAGTAACCGTTTCCCGGTGGTCACTCGTATATCTCATGGGTGGAAGGAGCATCAATCCCTGCACGCCCCATGATTCAGCAAAGAGTACCTGTTTCAGCGCTTCATTCGTGCTGCCTTCGGCAATATTCATTACGACCGGCAATTTTCCATTCAATTGCTGAAGGGCATGACTGACCAGCCTTTCCTTTTCTGCGGTCGTTAATACACTTGCTTCACCAAGTGATCCTCCTAAAATGATCCCCTCAACGCCGGCAGCAAGTTGTGCATCGAGATTTTTTGAAAATAAAGGCAGGTCCAATTCATCTTTCTCTGTAAAGGGAGTGATCATCGCCGGCATGACGCCTTTCCATTCCATATTCTTTCAATTATTGCTGACGCTATATTGGATCATTCCCGCCCAATCCTTTCACATAATTATAAATAGACTCCTGTGCAGCCAGCCGATCCTGTGAGTCATTTGCGGGAATCCTGATATTTTCAAGTTCACTGGAAACGAGGACGGCTTTGCAATTGTCATTTAGCTGTAGCTGAAGTATATATTCGATCTCTTCACAGAGCCTTTTATCATATAAAGGAAAACAAACTTCAATACGGCTGAATAAATTGCGGTTCATCCAATCGGAACTTCCCATATAGTATTCCGGGGAACCGTCATTATGAAACACAAAGACCCTTGCGTGTTCCAGGTACCTGTCCACGATCCGTCTCACCGTGATATTTTCACTTTGTCCCCTGATACCTGGCGCCAGGCAACAAATACTTCGAACGATCAGGTCGATCTTGACACCCGCATTACTGGCTTCATATAAACGCGTGATCATTTCTTTCTCCTGGAAATTATTCAACTTGATGATGATCCGGGCAGGCCGGCCTTTTTTTGCATTTTCAATTTCGCGGGCGATCATCTTTTCAAAGCGCTTCACCAGGTTGAATTGGGAGACCAGCAAATGCCTGAATGGTATTTTACCATATTCCTCGGGCTGCTTACGGGATTGCAGGTATTCAAATAACAATTCCAGTTCGTCGCTGAAAACTTCATTATTGGAAAAAAAGACATGGTCCGTATAGAAACGGCCAGTGGCTTCATTGAAATTACCGGTGGCCATAAAAGAATAGGACATGTTCTTTTTATTCTCCACCCTTTTGACAAGGGCCGTCTTGGCATGTACTTTTAAACCGGGGATACTATTGATGATCTTGATTCCCGCGGCTTTCATGATCTTGGACCATCGGAGGTTATTGGCCTCGTCAAAACGGGCTTTTAGTTCTACAAAGACGGTGACTTTTTTTCCATTACGGGCCGCACTGATCAATGCATTTACAATATGAGAATCCGCTGCCACCCTGTATAAGGTCACATAGATCTCTTTTACATTCGGGTCAATAGCGGCTTCATTGAAGAATCGTAAAATATAATTGTAATTGTGATAAGGCAGGTGCAGCAGTTTTTCATTTTCCGTAATGGATTGAAAAATGGAACGATGGTTGTCAAACCCCGGGTGTGAAACCGGCGGCCAGTCCTCATGTTTTAATTTCAATCCGGCATTCTTCATTGGATTGGGCAGGTTGCCCAGGTCCTTCAGGTTATGATACCTCCCCCCTTCCACCATCTCTTCTTCCCGCAGGGAAAAGTATTCCTGCACAAAATCCTTTACAATGCCCGTCATGCCTTGTTCATATAACAACCGGGTGGAATGACCCGTTTCTCTTTTTGACAATTGCTTTTCGATCTTTTCGGCAATATCACCTGTATACTCATCTTCCAGGTTCATTTCCGCATCCCTCGTGAGTTTGATGCTATAAGCCCCATGAATGATGTAACCCGGGAATACTTCCTGTACATTTTCCCTGATCACATCATCCAGGAAAAGAATATAATTATCATCCCCGATCCTGGGTAATTCAGTGAAGCGGGCCAGGTGATCCGAAGGGATATTGAGCAAGGCATAACTATGTGTGCCAGGCGTATCAGAAACAGCCTCCGCATCCACAATAAAATAAAGCGCGTTGTTTTCGAGGAAAACTTCCGGCTGGTTGTCTTTTTTTAATATAATGGGTTGCAGGAATGATAATACCCTGGATAAAAAATATTCCCGGACCATTTCTTTATGATCATGGTGGATCGGTTCCCCATAATACAAGCGGATATGGTTAGTGCGAAGGTCCGGCAGGATCTGCCGGGTAAGGATCTTTCCGAATTCTTCCAGTTGTTCATGTATGGTAGACTGGACTTGCCGGACAAGGTCTTTGGGGTATTCTTCCCGCAGGTTCGTCTTTTTTGCATCAATACTGGTAAATGCGAATATCGAAGGCATCCTGACGCGGAAGAACTCATCCAGGTTGGAGGAAAAAATGGAAAGAAAAGATATCCTGCTATAAAGCGGGACGGTTTCGTCACCGGCTTCCATCAATACCCGATGGTTAAAACTCAACCAGCTCAGGTCGCGGTTCAGGAACTGGTATTTCTCTTCAGCCATGCAGGTTTACTTGAAATTGAAGATAAGGGTTTGCTGATTATTTTCCCTACCCATTCAGGTAAGGGAAGACGCTAAAAGCCCCATGATAGACATAAAAGAACAAGACTACGATCAGGAGAATAAACCCTATGACGCCGATCAGGGTCAGCGCACCAAGCACCTTGAAGTAACCACCCGTTGTATTAAATCCCAGGAATTTCTTTAAACCCCAGGAATAATACATGGTTTGGGCAAAAAGACTCAGCGCAAACAAGGGATAGTAAGCACCAGTATGCCTGACCATGGCCAGGAAAGGAGAAAAAATAATGGTGGAAATGACATTTGCAAAACCAGTGTACAGGATATAAGCAACCATGATCTCAGCGACATTCCTTCCACGTCTTTTAAAAAACAACCAGAGAAAATAAGCAAAATAGGGCGAGACCAGTACGGTGAAAAGATTCACATTGTGGTTACCTACACGCTGCATATTGGCTATTCTCTTTACTGTAAGCTCATATAGTTCCCTTGTATGCTGATCCGGCATGAAGGATGCCACATTCGGATCCGGAACCGGCAGCCCTGCATAAGGTTTGATCAAACTATTCAATAATACCATCACGGTGATACATACAGCCAGGAAAGTAAAGGGGTTGAAATATTTTTTTCTTTTCCCTTCTACATATTCAATAGCCACTCCACCGGGATCGATGGCCAGTCCTTTAGCAAGGTTCAATAACCCCCTTTCAGCATGGGAGATGATCCTGAAAAAATCCACGAAAAGATGAGTGAGGGTGATCCTTCCCAAATTCAGTTTCTGCCCGCAGTTATAACAGAATTTCTGTCCCGGGCTTAGTTTCACTCCGCAATTCAGGCAATTTTCCTCTTGCATCCCATTAAGATAAGTACGAAATACGAAGTACGAAGTACAATTTTGAAGATTTCCTGTATTCGTAGTTCGTATTTCGTATTTCGTATTTCGTAGCTCCTATTCTTTCTGCATTTTGCTCACAAGCAATTGTTTCTCTTTTTCAGAAGAAGTTAATTCTTTGGCTTTAGCAAAGTATTCATTCGCTTGTTCGCGGTTACCCAGTTTAGCGTAGAACTCCCCTATGATGGCATGAAAAAGATAATAATTCTGCAAGCCATCTATACCGGGAATTTTTTCAATAGCCTCCAGTCCGGCTGCCGGCCCTTTCATTTCACCAATAACAACTGCCCGGTTCAGCGCAACTACAGGAGAGGGCCGGGCGCGAAGTAAAAGATCATAGTAATATAATATCAGTTCCCAATTTGTTTGATCGTAGGACTTTGCTACCAGGTGTTCACGGGATATAGCTGCCTCAAAATGATAAGCACTGAACAGTTCCCCTTCTGCTGATTTATCTAGCCATTGTTCTCCGCTGCTGATCAGTGACCGGTCCCATAGATTTCGGTCCTGGTCCTTCAGTAATAAGATATTCCCCTGGTTGTCGATCCTGGCCTTGCTTCTCGCACTATTAAAACAGAACAGGGCAAGCAATGCATAGACCGGGGGTTTTCGTGTAACAGCGTTTTGTAATAATAATTCTCCCAAACGAAGGCTTTCTTCCAACAGGTCTTTACGTATCAGGTCCTCATGATCGGTGGAATTATACCCTTCATTGAATAAGAGGTAAATGGCGAGTAATACATTTTCAAGACGGGCATCCAGTTCATTTTCTCCGGGAATTTCAAAAGCTATCTTTTCCTGCCGGAATTTTTCCTTTGCCCGGTATAATCTTTTTTCAATGGTATCGGGAGTGCTGATAAATGCTTTCGCAATCTCTGCAACACTGAAACCGCAAAGCGTTTTGAGTACAAGGGCTACCTGCGATTCAGCAGATAAAGAGGGATGACAGCAGGTAAACATCATGCTGAGCTGGTCATCCTGGATCGATCTGCTTTTCATTAATTCATCTACTGCAGGAGCCAGCGTGTATTCTGATTCCAGCAGGTGAGATTGTACTGAAACAATATCACGATGACGTTTTTCTTTGCGGATCAGGTCCAGGGCTTTGTTCCTGGCTACTGTAAATAACCATGCCGGCGCATCCCTGGGGATTCCCCTGATCTTCCAGCTATTCATCGCTTCCAGCAAAGTATCCTGAACAACGTCCTCTGCAAGACCCAGGTTATGCGGGCCAAAAACGCGTGTAAGAATGGAAACCAGCCGCCCGGACTCGTGCCTGAATAAATGCTCTAATGCATGATGGATCGTAGAGTCCCTGTGCACGGCTGGTTTTCTGCAATATTAAATGTAATTTCTACATATCCATCTTCATCACCTGCCTTACCTGTACAGTTCCACCCTGTTCGAAATCAGGGCATTCTTTTGCAACGTTTGCAGCCTCCGCGAGATCTTTCGCATTGATGATAAAAAATCCGCCCACGACCTCTTTTCCTTCGGTATAAGGGCCATCAGTGACTTTCTTATCTGCACCCTTCACCAGTTTTCCACCCGGCAATAAGGGTTCCCCGGACACATACCTTTCTTCTTTATTCAATTTGTCGATCCAGGCCATCCATTTACCCATATTTTCCTCCATTTGTTCAGGAGATTGGGTCGCAGAGCCAGGTCCGTGAAAAATAAGCATGAACTTTTCCATATCAATAATTTTAGTTTGAGGAATAAAATACATGATAATGACGTTCGGCCATCAAAAATCCGGACAAGTGGCTGGAAATATTTTCAAAAGGCCTGCTTTCCTTCTACTCCACAATGCGGATACCTTCCAGGTTTTCAAATTTCCCCATCAGCCCCCAGCCTCCAAATGTTTCAGAAACAGCAAGGATGATCGTGTTTTCCCCTTTCCTGAGTGGAAGATAGATAGCATCGAAATAGCCCATCGTACCCAAATGCCGGAAATCCCGGGTTCGAAAAGATGAATTGCCGCTATACATTGCATTCCCGTTACAAAAGGCCTTCACCCGGTCACTATATCCTATATCCAGCCTTTTTATTTGATCCTTATCCGCATTCACTACCAATTTTACCAGCACCGTATTGATTGAATCGGCAACAGTTGCCAGGCGGGAAATATTGATGAAATCTCCTTTCTCCGTTTTTAAAGAACGCCATGTAAAACTATTCAGCCACTTTTCATCAAACTGGTTCTTGCTTTTGATATCCGATTCTTTGAATATAGTAGAAACCTGCCAGGATCCTATCGTTCCAGGGACTGTAGCAGGATTTGTAACTGTCGGCTTTGATTTAAAAACCACATCATCTGTTTTTGAATAAGTGAAATTTGAAAAATAAACGTTTCCCACACCTGACTCCACGCCAATACTACCGGGATGCTGCCCCATCTTTAATTCTTTGATAAAGGCTACCGGTTCTGAATTATTATCGAGGTATAATTCGGCTTCCGTTCCTTTAATAAGCATTTTAACGTGTAACCAACGGTCGAATGGATATTTAGCCACCGCATTATAACCGTTCAATTCTCCTCTTGGCTTCCAGCTCACAAAGCCGTCATTCACCCCGTCAAACTGATCATGGTAAAGTTGCCAG
>DATINK010000338.1:0-3883 GCA_035474355.1 Chitinophagaceae bacterium
CCGATCTACTTGTCCAGTCATTTACTTTGAGTTCTCTGACTTCTTCTCCTTCCTGTTCCTGTTGACGGGCATATAGCGTTGCATAATAACCATTGCGGGCTAATAATTCGTTGTGCGTACCCGTTTCGACTATGGCGCCATCTTCCAATACTACGATCATGTCAAAATTGAAATGTGAAAAGATCCGGTGGGTGATGATGATGGCGGTTCTGTCTTTGAGATAATCGTTCAGGTTCTGAATGATCTCTTTTTCAGTTCTTGCGTCCACGGCACTGAGGCAATCATCAAAGATCACCAGCCTGGGTTCTTTGATCAGTGCACGTGCGATCGAGATCCTTTGTTTTTGCCCCCCGCTTAATGTAACGCCTCTTTCACCGATCATCGTCTGGTATTGATGGGGAAATGACATGATCTCTTTATGAATGCAGGCGTCCAGGGCCGCTTTTTGTACAGCATCGATGCCGGCTTCCTGGGATCCGAAACGGATATTGTTTTCAACTGTATCACTAAATAAGAAAACATCCTGGGGTACATAACTTATTTGTGCACGGAGAGATGACAGGTCCGCATGCCGGACATTTACCCCGTCAAGTTCCACGGTGCCACTCGTGACATCATACATTCTCAGTAATAGTTGGGCGATGGTTGTTTTACCGCTTCCGGTTTTTCCAACGATGGCGACTTTCTGTCCTTTTTTAATATCCAGGTTGAAATGTTTGATGGCTTGTATCCCCGTATGCGGATAAATGAAATTCACGTTCTCAAAACGGATCTGCCCGGTGAGCGAAATGGGTTTGGCCGCCGGTATGCTGCTGATGGAGGGGGTTGTATGCAGGAATTCATTGATCCTTTTCTGGGAAGCGGCTGCACGTTGTATCATGCTGGCCGTTAAACCAATAGCACTCACGGGAAAAGTCAGCATGTTGATATACATTACAAATTCTACTATTGTGTCGATCCCGATATTCCTTGTACCATATATATAATATAGCCCCCCGATCATGATCGTCATCAGGGTGCTGAGGCCGATCAGCAGGGTGATGGAGGGAAAATAGATGGCTTCCACTTTCGCGAGGCCGATAGCATTTTTTTTATAGGCTTCGCTGGTCTTGCTGAAAAATCCGAGCATGGCTTTTTCCTGGACAAATGATTTGATGACGCGAATGCCCGAATAAGATTCCTGCGCGTGGGTTGTCAGATCGGAAAGCGAAGCCTGTATCCGCTCACTTTTCCTGTTGATCGTATTGTTTACATAATAAATGGTAATGGCAAGGATCGGCAGGGGCGCCAGTACATACAATGTTAGTTCTGGAGAACGCATGAACATAAAATAAACGCTGAGCGAGATCACCGCGAGGAGATTGGCCACATACATAATGGCCGGTCCTGTAAACATTCTCACCCGGCTTACATCTTCAGCGATCCGGTTCATCAGGTCGCCGGTATTATGTGTTTTATAAAAAGCAGTATCCAGGTCCTGGTAATGGCGGTAGATCTCATTTTTCTGATCGTACTCAATATGCCGGCTCATCACGATGATCGTCTGGCGCATCAGGAAGAGGAAGAAACCCCGCAGCAGGGCAAGAACGAGTATCGTAATACCACAAAGGGCAATAATTTTCGCAAGACCAAAACCTGCCCCCTCCACACGTTGAATAAATTCCTCAACAGGGGCCGCATAGTTCGGGGGGATGGGTTTGGGCTTGTACCCGGGGAATTGTTTCTGCACAAAATCGATCACAAAACCCGTGACCTGGGGAGAGAGCACGTTGAAGTAATTGGAAAGGAATACGAAAACGATCCCGATGCCCAGCCTCACCCGGTATTTCCAGAAATATTTGTTGAGAGAACGAAGTTGCTTCAACCGGAAACTTTGGTACAAATTTAGTCATTTCGTTTCCGGTAACTTTGACTCAATTGAAATATATGATAGCTATCGGAATAAATCCTATGACCCATTTGACCCTTTTGACCTATATGACTGTCTGATGATCCGCTTTCTGAGAACCAACATAAAGAAATTATGGGCAGAACTTGCGCTGCTTTCACTGGAATCACTTATCGTGATCGTATTGTTTATTATTGCCCTTTTCATATTTGTATTCATCACACGGCAGGTTTTTGTTATCCGGGAAAATCAATTTGACTTCAGGATATTTGAACTAACGAATAAACTTGTCAGCGAAAGAACCAACAAGATCATATTATTCTTTACTTTTTTAGGCACCCATTTATTTTTGATCCCCGCCAACATTGTATTGATCGCCTATTTTTTATTTATCAAAAAGCACCGCTGGTTTTCTATCCGGATACCGGTGGTCGCCATCTCCAGCCTGCTGATGATGACTTTGCTAAAACTCTTATTTCACCGGCACCGACCCGACCTTCCCCTGTTACGGGAAGCCAGGGGACTCAGTTTCCCCAGCGGGCATGCATTCATGAGTATGACCTTCTATGGGCTTTTGATCTATATCACCATTCGTATGGTAAAGAATCCCTGGTTGAAATGGACCCTTGCGGTATTACTGATGTTATTAATATTAACGATTGGCTTCACACGCATTTACCTGCGCGTCCATTATCCCAGTGATGTGCTGGCCGGGTTTGCCACGGGTTTTCTATGGCTTGTCTTTTCCCTGAAGCTGCTCAGGAGAATTGAGCACTATACCAGGCGAAAAGTTGATGTTGTCGTGGGGCCCGACCCCATTATTCAGATAACTGCTGAAAAACCCTGAAGGCTGACCTTTATTTACTCGTATAGAAAATTGCCCGCAAATAGTATTCAAATGCTTTATCATAAAATCCAGCCAAACCCAGCGCATCTGCAATGGCCAGGTTATATAAAACTTCATTTTCTGTTTTGGGTACTTCCTTACTTATTTTAGCTGCCCTTTTTTCTTCTTCATCTGCATTGACTAATTCCACCCGGTTCTTTTCGATCGCCTCACAGGGTTTCAGGACGGGATTTACGCTCCAGGAAAATTTATTCAAATCCGCATTCCGAAGTGTGGCTGTATTAACGACCATTTGGGTATCCCGGATAAGACAATTAAAGAATTCATCTCCATCGGGACCATAGATGATAAACTGGTAATGCAATGATTTACTTACATGCGCCCAGGTAAATACAAGTGTATCCTTTGAAGTGATGATCAGGTTAAGCGGCCATTTGACAGGCATACAGGCATTACCTCTCGATCCCGCGCCCCAGGAAGCTGCCACGGATTCAGAGCTGTTACGTTTGGCTCCCTTTGCCGGGTGGAGCATTTCTTCATATAAATAAGACATAAACTTTGGCGTGATGCCCGGCGCCTTGCCGGAATTTTTCTTCACCCAATCACTGACGATAAAACCACCTTTTTCTTTTACCTGGTAATAATCTCCTGCCTTATTAAAGAATGTGATCTCTGATTGATCATTTTTGATCTCGATCTTGTCTTCGGACGATAAAACCTGTTTCGTTTTCACTGCTACGGGCATTTTTCCCTTCGCGGTTAATTGCACATCTCCGTGCACCAGGAAAACCAGCCACTGGCTTTTTTGTGCAGCCAGGCATGAACTCACTGCTAAAGAAATAAACAGGAATAGGGTTTTCATTTTCTGAGGGTTTTTTTTGTGGGTTGCTGAAACCAGGGTACAGTCTTTTTTAAGATCCATTGGCTCAACCTGTGATAGGATCCAAATAATTCAACGCTTAGTACAATGGAAATAATGAGAGGAAGCAGTTCGATCTTGATCCTCCAATTACTGAATATAAGCAAGCAGATATAGACCAGCAGGATGCTGGATCCGATCTGGACGAGGATGAGTTTCCAGTGCGCCACATGTTTTTTCCCGGCCGACTTCTTACCCTGGAACCAGATCAATAAAAAAGAGATCAATC
>DATINK010000339.1:0-2268 GCA_035474355.1 Chitinophagaceae bacterium
ACATGGGCTTCTTGGAAATCTCGCCCCATTTGGCGAAATCGAGAGCCGCGGGCGCAGCGGGCAAAGATGCGGCCGGCTTGGGCGTGGCGATCTGGGTCTGCAGTTTCGGCGAAATGAAAAAAACTGCACATAGCTGAATAATATCGGCCAGGCTTTTGCCGGTTTGGGTGCAAAGGATTCTGCCATGTTTTATTTTTCAAGAGTTTTTGAAAGATGCGGTACTCATCCCGATGCGAATGCAACGGCTGCTTATATCGAACATGATAATGGGAATGATACCAGGGCCGCAGAGTATATGGAAAAGTCGCTGACCGGCGCTTACAGTGATGTGCGCTTTGATTTTCTGATGATGATCAAACCAGATGCAAAACCATTGGCAGATCCGGATAAAGTGAATATGGGAAAGGAAGAATATTTTATTCCGAATGGCCTGGCCCCGGCTCCTAATTGTACAAACTGGAATAGCTGTGAAAAAGTAACGACCCAACAAAATGTGGTGAATAACCGGATCAACGCAGCGGCAATGAAAAACGGGGATATCGTTTTGGCTAATACCTTACAGAAAATTCTTGAAGACCCCGTGGAAAATGCCAATTTCCAGAGTGGTAAAGGCTGGACCCCGGGTCCATTTGCAAAAAAGGCCGATTACCTGATATCTCAACTGGGCACTCTTTACTTAACGCCGAGACAGGAATATGGTATTCAAATGTTTGAAAGCATCGCCAGGGCTACTGAATTGGCGCAACAAAAGGTGACCGCCCTGGAACTTGAATTTCAACCCAGGTACAAAGCCTGCGAGGGCGTTGGAGGAAATTGCTCGGCAAACGTTACCTACCAATACTGCCTTAGAAGAATGGCCCTGGACAATGAGCATTTTTTAAACTTGTCCAACATTGCCCAGAACTATGAAACAGCCTGGTATGCAAAGGATGTTAAGCATTACAACGATATGGTCTTTCTCCGGCCATTCGTAGTTCCTAATGAAAGGGTCCGCATGGCGGATGACGCTACATTCGCCAATGCTTTGCTTAATGATATCAGGACATTCACATTAAGTACCTGCAATCCGGCTGGAAAACCACAGTGCATTCCACCCCCTCCGCCCGAGACCGGCCAGGACAGCAATCCATTTTTCAAAGACGGGAAATGCCTGATCGATGTCAAGATCCCTTTTATTGTAGGAAGCATGAGCCTGAATTGTGAATCTTTCTCTATTGAAGGAGGAGAAGGTGTGACATTTCGGTATGAAAAGAATTTTCAAAGTAAAGAAACCACGCTGGCGGTCGGTGTGGGTGTAACAGCTGATATACCGGGTATCGATGCCGGGGCCAGTGTGGAGGTCGGTGTAAAATTCGATGCTAATAACCAGCCTATCGACCTGATAGGAAGTGCACAGGCGGGTATTGGTTTAACGGGTATGTCTTCACCAGTCGTTGCTGTGGGAGCTTCTGTTGGGATCAATTCTTCTTTTACACCCAGCTTTACAGCTTTCGGTAGATAGAAGGATACAATGAGTCATAAGGTTTATCTGGCTTGTCTCTGCAATTTTGTAACTTTTAGAAAATAAAACTTATGAAAAAGATATGGTTAAGTGCTTTGTGCTCATTTCCCATTATTTGTTTTGCCCAATTCGGCCTTTCCTTCGGTGCTAAAGGCGGGATCAATTTCGCCAATGTTACCCATGCTTCCGATATTAAGGCAAGCAGTCGTTCCGGTTATATGATCGGCGCATATATAGCACCTAAAGTGAAGAAGGTATTTGGTTACCGGTCAGAAATAGTGTTGTCGCGGCAGGGATATGATTACAATACCAATACCAACACGGGAAATGTGGACCTGGATTACCTGTTGCTCCCGCAATTATTCATTATCAAGATCACAGGTTTCGTTCAACTTCACCTGGGTGGACAAGTAGCTATCCTTCTGAATGCAAAAATGAACAGTACAAATGGCAGCAATGCCCCACCTAACCTGATTGATTATTTCAATCGGTTTGATTATGGCGTTTGTGGCGGCCTGGAAGTGTTTCCATTAACAAAAGGATTGTTCATTGGTGCCCGCCTCAATACCGGGTTTAAAGACGTGAGTAATAATGCGAATGGACAGCCCGATTTTATACCGGGCATTGATGCTAAGAATAATGTACTGCAACTGTATGCTGGCTGGAGGTTCTAAGGTGAAAAAAATTTATACCATATTCCTTCTCTTGAACATTCAGCATCTATCCTATTGTCAGCACCTGACTTTCCAGGTTAATTGCAGTGATTC
>DATINK010000340.1:0-11229 GCA_035474355.1 Chitinophagaceae bacterium
AGTTGCCGGTCAATGTATCCTTAAAGGAAGGAAAGCCATAATGGAAAGGGTCAGCAAATAGCAGGGCCGTGTTGAAGCTGTTCATGCTGAGTGTGCTGTGGTAACCATGACGTAATGTGAAATTGGTAAATATCTTTTCCATTCCTTTCAGGCGCGACAACCCATTATAAGTAAGCGTCCAGTTCGGTTTGGGTAAAAATCCCCTGAATGGATTCGCTTCGAGGTTCGGGTTATCATTCTTTATCCCCTTTACTTTCGTAGGATCTTTCTTGGTGTACGCTGCAATAAATGCAGGGATCACAACATCCTGGGCATAACGGCCATAACCTTTATAATATCCGTCTGTGCCTACCCCACCCGACTGGTAAGGATTTTCAGTTCCTAATTTACCGGAGAGTATCTGGCGGTATTTCTCAAACTCTTTAAAGGTTTCTGAGACGATATTAGGATCAAACTTCCTGAACAGGGTCTGGAAGGCGATATAACTGATATTAAAGCTTCCCAGCGCATAAGGATTCAGGCGGGTCAGTCCTACATTGTCAAATGCACTCGTGTCCTTATACAGTTCAGAATATTGCTTGTCAAATGTTTTGTCAAGGTTGATATCAATCGTAAAATCGCGGAAAGGCGATACCTGGGCTGTCAGGTTGAGACGCTGGTTATAGCGCTGCTGGATCATAGCTGTGACAAGCGTATCATGCGACAACAATCCCCTGTCGCCAAAACGATTGATCCAACTGGTATCGGGTTGATAACCGAAGATGTAGCCAAAGCCCGGTTCACGGCTCTTATAATTATATCCAAGCACTTTGGTGCTGTCCATATACCCCGGTAACATGGTTCCGAAGTCCTGCGTATACTGAATGCCTACACGTTTTAAAGAAGTGAGTAATTTGAAAAAGAATTTGGGAATATTTCCCACTTCGATGGGCCGGTTTGGATCTTTCTTTTTCTTCACCTTCTTACCCGTGGTATCAGTCTTCGCTGTATTATTATTATTATTTGGGTTTTTCGGATCCACTTTGGCATTTCCTGAATTTGTTTTCGGGGGTGGTGGTGGTGTTAAACCATATACAGCCCGCAGGAATTTCGATTTATTATACAGATCCTCGAATTTCAGTTCCCCGTTGATTGTCCTGGTTTGTGTATTCGACAGAACATTACCCAATTCCCTCGCCAATAAAGAAGCCGCTAACCAATTGTACTTGGTGTTATAACTCGCGCGCAGGGTGGTCCAGCTGAGGAATGGAATTTTCTGCATCGGTACGTTATAGACGACCGTTGCTTCCTGGTGATAATTGGTATTCCTTCCTCCTTTCCAGAAATTCTTGCTGACCGAATCTTTCTTCCCTTTTGTATCAATACGACCATAAGGTTCATCGATACGGGCATAGTTGACTGCATTGTAATCGATCGAGATGGACCGGGTCAGGTTCCACTGTAATATATAATAGCGGTCGAAAGTGAAATATTTGTCATAGGTCTCGGGGATCTTGAATCCTCCACCACCCACATTCCTCAGGCGGGTAGCTCCGAATTGCCTGAATACATCAGCCTTGAAGGATATCTGGTTGGGAACATAATTGAAATTGATATCCTTGATGAGCGCCAGCCAGGGTGAACGTGATTTGATCATTTTTCTGAATGGCTCAAATGGCTTCACCTGCGGGGAATAACTATAACCCAGGGCACCCCTTGTTCTTCGCAGTTCAAAATTTTCAATGAGCGGGTTATGGCTGAGCTGTTGAATGAAAGAATAATTAAAATCAAAGTTTGAAAGGCTCCAGAACTGTGGCTTCTTCCCATCCAGCTTCAGCTTCCTGACATTCGTAAGATTCAATGTCTTGATGGTCGTAATATCTTTTGCATCCTTTCGTATCGAATCCTGGTGAGCGGAAGGCGCTGCAGCTATTTTGTCTTTTAATTTTATATCGAGGTCATAAGGATCATATTCAGGGGTGCTGACAGATTTACTGATGCCCGCATAAACAGGGATCTGTAAACCCAATTTTTTCGGTAAGAGTTTTCCCGCTTCAATATTTGCGGATATATCCAGCGTATAAATATCTTCCCTGCTCCTGTCATTCACTCTTTGCTCCAGTGTTCCGAATCCATTGCTTCTTGCCGTTCCCGAGACGGTCAGGAAACCCAGGTCAGCCATTCGAAGTTCAAGCCTTCCCAATGCGGCCCAGCCTCCCGTTTCATCCAGCTTCGAAAACCGGAGTTCATTGAACCAGACTTCCGCACATACCGCCTCCTGTCGTTCATTTTCCACAGACAATAACATACCCTTTACTTCGCCCAGGTTAGGGTTTCCAAGAAGGGCATAGGTTCTCCCATTCGGGAACGATTCACTATAATATACAGAGGGTGAAATGCCCAGTTTGTTTCTCCTGGCTTTCATTTTCGCCAGATCCTGCAGATCGAGGTCCAGGTTATTCAGCTCGGGCCAGATAAGTAGTGAATCAGTCACCCCAAATTGCGTGATCTTTAACGGTATCCTGACTTCATAATAGTTTCCCGAAAAATCATTACCCATCCGGATAACGGCGCTGATATCTCCATCCTGAACAGGTTGAGCAAACCTTACAGATTCAGCGTGGATGAACATCATCAGTTTACCATACTGGCGCATATCAAGGTTCACATTTTTAAATACACCCCTTGCTTCCCCCTGGAAAAGGCTGCATACCTGCATGCTCAATGCTTGTTCATTGATGAAAATGGCTACATTATTATTACTGTATTGCTGCTGCCTTTCAATACCCGGAGGAATGGTATATACGATCGGGTCGCGCTGGTCATTTTCTTCCAGGTTCACTGCCAGTACATTTACACTGGTGGGATCGGGAACCGGCAGACGTGTATACTGACCCGTAGTATCGATCTTGTACGTGAATTTGCGCCATTGGTTGCGCACCAGTTCCAGTTTTCCAAAACGCATCACTACTGAATCCGCGAAATTGGTTACGTACATGCGGATGAAACGGATCGATTTGAAATCGGGGATATTTCCCACTTTTGTCTGGTACTGGTTGATCGGTATGCGGAACAGGTACCAGGTCTCTAAACGTGTGGTATTATCGGCAAGTGTAACATTTACCTGGCGCCTGTCGGTAATAAAATTGCTGCCGACATTCATATTCGGTTTGATATCGACTTTATATTCAAAATATTCTTCTACTTCGTTCAGCGTATTATCCCTGTTTAATTCTTCTGCATCGGGATATTGCGTGAATGCATTTACAAAATCGCTGTTGTTATCTGCCACCGGTGAATTTCCATGCGGGTTATTAATGTCTTTATAACGCTGAAGGATACCGGCATTTGCAGCCTCATAGGAAGCATCTCTGTAAGGTTTGAAATTATCATTGGAAGGATCGGCCAGTGCTTTCGCATAAGCAGCAGGTGCATTGGCCTGCATGGCGGTGAGATAGGAGCTGAATTTTACTTTTTCTTCATCATCTCTTAAACCATCGAAGCCCACATCCTGGTACTGGCGGTCATCCAGGTTATTACTGAATGCATTGGTAACCTGTAATGGGTTAGATGGCACTTTGCCCCAAACGGTACTGTTATCAACCGGTGAATTGATCGTTGGGGTAGGCAATCCATTTTCATACATTCTCTTCCCATCTTTCAAAACATCTTCAGAAATATTACCGAGGTCGAAATAAAGCTGGCCGCCGGCGGGATTCGCGGTATTCGCAATAAACGGATCCTGGAGCCAGAATTCGATATATTCTACATTCCCGGTCTCAAAATCCGTCTGGTCGATATTCCGCATCAAACCACCCCATGAACTATTCGGTGAGATCAGTCTTCCGCTGGGTGATATCTTACCCACCCGGGCTTCATAATTATAAGGTCCTTTATCTTTTGGATAAAATGCGAGATCAAATGTATTCAGTAAGCCCTGCCCGAAATCATTGCTGCGTTTGGGGAAGATCTCGCTTTGCAATACCTGCCTGGTTTCAGGCTTCGACAATTCGGCAAGATTATTCCGTAACGGGTTATTATTATTTCTTTTTTCCTGCAGTACGGGTTCAATATTATACCAGGCGAGTTTGGCCCTTCTGAAATCAATGGAAAGATCATTGCTTAAAGCCGATTCAGGAAACAATCCATTCCCTGTTGGAATAGAAGCCAGGGTCCAGCTTGTCAACGGGAAACGAAGGTCAATGCCGGAACGTGTTCCTTCAAAGTCGTCGATATAGATCTGTCCCTTCGAACCCTTGCCGATCTGTTTGGCATGACCGGGTTGAAGTACAGCTGCTTCACCATAGGCCGTGATCGAAGACATGGTTTTGGTAGAATAGAAAGGAAGTTTATCCAGGAGCTTGGTAAGCCTTGGTACATTATTCCTGTAATCAAAGTCTACTCCATACATGGTATTCCGGATGGGATCTTCTCCATAAGATTGCTTGATGAAGAAAGGACGCTCACCCAGTCGCACCATGGTAGCTCCCAAAGTAAGTTTCTTACTGGCCAGGTAATCCAGGCGAAGGCCCGTATAGTTTCGTTGTTGTATGCCAAATGCTGCCTGGTTCTCGTATTGAATGCTGACCGGTATCCCGGAATTAATTATCGCCTGGTTGGTGATCCGCAATGTTCCCAGGTCATAATTGATCTCATAGTCTACATTTTCCTGGAGCATTTGTCCGCCTGCGGATACAGAAACGGATCCTCTTGGAATATTAAACCCGAGTTGATAATCGCTGTTGGAAGTATTCTTAGACCGACCGACCAGCTTGTACCGGTTCAGGTTTGCATAAGTCTGAGCGATCGCTTTGATCGTATCATACAATGGATAATAGAGATACTTATCCCTTAAAGTTTGTGTCGCATAGACATAATCCAGGTCGTGCCCGAAAGGCTCGAGCACCGGGAAGATGATCCTGCTCTGCGGGGATATGACTGTATATCCTTCAATGAAATCGAAGACCCCATCGGGTTGCGGGTCATTTTGATTATTCAATCTATCCAGGTTCACTAAGGAAATGATGGGCTGTCCCTGGTAAGTCGTGATTACATCTGTGGGAGGTAAATATCTTTTTTCGCCGAAGCTGGGCTCTTCATAAACAACATCCAATTTGAAATCGGCTCTTTCCAATTGACCATAACCCACCGAATAAACGTTCTTCATCATCAGGTCCCAGATCGGAAGATTGGTTCGCTGTGAAGTGGCTTTTGATAATTTCAGGAATAAAACCCCTTGGGATGTACCGGTTGTATCCGGGGGTACGTCCTGGGAGAATTCTCCTACCTGGTAGACCCTTCCATTATAAGTATATTGGTAAGCAACGCCTAAAATTTCATCGGGTTGCAGGGGTTGATTCAAAGAAATGAACCCGATCTGCGGGTTGAAATAGTATTCAGTCGGCTGCAATTTTCTTGCAAATGTTTTTTCAAAATCCTGTACAGGTGCAAGGCCCATACCCGTCAGTGTGCTTTGTACCAATGAAGAATTCCGCGCGTTGGGATTGGCGATGATACTATTGTAAAGATTGTTGGCATAATTAGAAGGAAGGGCATTGGGGTTACCGGGAGGACCGATATAAGGATTTCCTTCTCCCAGGTCCATCAGCGCCACGATATCACGTGTATCGGTGGTTGCGCCATTACGGTTGGTTACCCAGACTTCCATTTTCAGGATCTGCACATTCGAATTCACGATGGGCAGTTGCTTCATGGCCTTATTGAAATTATTCCGGAAGTATTGTCCCAGCAGGAAGTGCCTGTTCTCTTCATATTCATCCGCATGGATCGTAAAACTTTGTGTTGCCGAACCGCCCTGCAATCCCACTGATTGCCTTTGCGCACGTTGGTTGGCCATCACGGAGGTGATGAAGAGTTTGCCGAATTGTAATTGTGATTTGATACCAAAAAGTGATTGTGCCCCGGGTATCAGCGTACTCTTCGTGGTAAAGGTTACATTCCCCGCCATGAATTGTTTCAGGATCTCATCATCTTTTCCCTGGTAATCCAGTTTGAGCTGGTTCTCAAAATCAAAATTAGCGAGCGTATTATAATTGATCGGGAGTTTGAGTTTGTCGCCGATATTTCCATCCACCTGTAACTGCGAATTCATGTCAAAGTCGAATCCCCCATTCTTCCTGGCTCTTTCCGGTAAGGTGGGGTTCTTGATATTCTGTCCCTGGTAACCAGCTCTGAGGTCTACATAACCCGTGGGTTTGATCTCAATTTTTCCTGAACCGACGATGCGGTTGAACCAATCCTTGGAGACTTTGAATTTCGGTTTGAACAATCGCTTGTTCATATTAGCCAGCAGGGTGGATCTGTTTTTGAAATACGCTTCTTCATCTTTTCTTCCCTGGAGCTTAAGAAATTCAGCCATGGAATATGAGATCGGTGTACGATAGTAATGATTACCGATCTTCTCCACTACAAAATAAGATTTGGTCTCAGGGTCGTATTCGATTGAACGTTTTACCCAGGCTGTATCCCTGAAGTCGAATGGATTTTTAGGATCATAAGAATTGGGATCGCTATAATAGTCATAAATGGGATGGTGAAGTGTATCTCCTGTTGTATCGGCGATGGGAGGAATGATGGAAGAAAAATGGGCGCTTGCCGACAAGCAGGTGGCAAGTATACTCGTGGCAATAACCACTGTACGGAGGATATGAGCAGTCTTAAGGTTCAAGGGTTTTTCTCCATCAATTAGTTTCCAGAAACGGTTGATCAGAGGGTACGCAATGCTTTTTTGATCAGGTCTTCAACGGGAAGGTTAGGGTCCGAAGCCAGGGTCTTATTAAGGGCCTGGACGGCGGCTTGCCGATTGATCCCTAAAGCCATTAAAGCATTTAACGCATCTCGTTGCAAAGTATTGTTTATCATAGGGGAAATATTTGAATCAGGGTTTGTCCGGGCCAGTTTGTCACGAAGTTCCAGGACCAGCCTTTCTGCGGTCTTTTTTCCGATGCCTTTTATCCCTTCCAAAGTCCGCACATCAGCTTGTACGATAGCTCTCGTAATTTCGTCTGGTTTCATATATGACAACATGACCCGGGCCGTGGAAGCCCCGATTCCGGAAACACTGATCAATTGCTGGAAAATTTCTTTCTCCGCGGGGTCAAAAAACCCAAAAAGAATGTGGGAGTCTTCGCGGATAAGCAGGTGGGTATATAATAGACCCTGGTCAAGATGCTGTATCCTGGACCAGGTATGTAAGCTGATCTGAACTTCATAGGCCACACCATTCACATCCACGTGCACAAGGGCTGGACTTTTATAAATAAACTGGCCTTTCAGGTATGCGATCATGGACGCTAATTTACGCTAATAGCAAATAGCTAATAACTACATTTGCCTGTTCAAAAAATCTACTGCTGATGTCTAAGAAGATTACAGCTGCCATTACTGCTGTTGGAGGTTTCGTTCCTGAAACCAAACTTACCAATGCTGATCTTGAAAAAATGGTAGAGACCAATGATCAATGGATCCGTACAAGAACAGGAATTGAAGAAAGAAGGATCCTCAAAGGAGAAGGACTCGCTACTTCCGACCTGGTAGTCCCTGCCGTGCGGGAGCTCTGTAAGAAGCGGGGCATTGACCCGGCTGAAATTGATTGTCTCATCGTGGCCACCGTCACGGCGGATATGTTATTCCCTGCCACCGCCAATATCGCCTGTGATAAATTAGGTGCCATCAATGCATGGAGCTTTGATGTTTCTGCCGCCTGCTCGGGTTTTTTATATTCACTTACATTAGGAACAACGCTTATTGAAAGCGGTCGTTATAAAAAAGTGGTGGTATGTGGCGCAGACAAGATGAGTGCGATCGTAGATTACAGTGATCGGGCCACCTGTATCATTTTTGGAGATGGGGCCGGTGCAGTATTACTGGAACCGGATACAGATGGCTATGGTGTATTGGATAGTATTTTAAGAAGTGATGGAAGCGGCGGCAAATACCTTCACATGAAAGCCGGTGGTTCTTTAAAGCCTTCCAGCATTGAAACGGTAATGGCGAAAGAACATTATATCTACCAGGAAGGACAACCCGTATTCAAGTTCGCCGTGAAAGGAATGGCGGATATCAGTGCAGAGTTATTAGAAAGAAACAAACTTACCGGTGATGATATTGCCTGGCTGGTTCCTCACCAGGCCAATAAAAGGATCATTGATGCAACTGCTGAACGAATGGGACTTTCCTATGATAAAGTCATGCTGAACATCCAGCGTTATGGAAATACTACCGCAGGTACGATACCTCTTTGCCTCTGGGATTGGGAAGGCAAACTGAAAAAAGGAGACAATCTTGTTCTCGCTGCTTTCGGCGGCGGCTTTACCTGGGGCGCTACTTTAGTGAAGTGGGCGTACGGTGTCTGACGCTACTCTTCAACTTTTTTTCCTGCTCCAAAGAATAAAATCAGTCGGCGGAATTTTATCTACCCCCAGTTGCCTGAGCATATTTACCAATTGCCCGCGATGATAGGTACCGTGGTTGAATACATGCAGGAGCATCTGGTACCGGGGTTGTTTGAATGATTCGCGTTTGGAATTGAAGTATTGGAATACGTGCTCGATAGCCAGGTCATTGGCTGTATTTACCCAATCGAGCCATTGATTGGATTGTTGCATCAGCCCATTGCATACATCACGGGTACTGCCATTGAAATTTTCACTGGGCACAATGATCCTTTCATGCAGTTTCATTCGCTGCCACCAGGCACTTTCTGCATCCCACATGTGCAGGATCGTTTTATGCAAGCTGGTGAAACTGCTGGCGACCCCGGCTGTTTGTTTTTCCTCGGGCAATGAAAGTACTACGTCAATTAATTTTTGACTGGCCCAAACATTATAAGCTGCCATTTGCAGCAATAATTCTTTCATAGTTGTTGACCCGGAACTACCCGTATTTAAATTGGATGATTGAACCTTAAATCTTCTATTTTTGGTTTTGGTTTTCAGTACAAACATTCGCAAAATTTAAAAATTCAAACATCCCAATGGGTAAAAGTTATCCCCGTCCGACCGGGTCATCCGGCAAGGGCGTTCAGAAGCTGTCCGGGTGGAGCTCAGTAGCCATCCACGGCGGGCATACAAAAGACCCCAATTACGCACACCAGGTTCCCATCTATGCCAGCAGCACCTATGTCTATGATACAGCTGAACAAGGGATGCGCCGTTTCAGCGGCGAAGAGGAGGGCTATATCTATAGTCGCTGGGGGAATCCTACCATGACCGAAGCAGAAGAAAAAATTGCTGCATTGGAAGCATTCGGACTGGATATGGACATCAAAGCGATCCTGCATGCTTCCGGTATGGCAGCGATCTCCACGCTGATGTTAGCAACTTTAAAGTCAGGGGACAAAATTCTCAGCCATTTCTCACTATACGGCGGTACAGATGAACTGGTAGCAAAAATCCTTCCTGCCTATGGTATAGAATCCGTGATCGCAGATCTACGGATTCCCGGTAAGGCGGAAGAAATATTGAAGAAAGATCCGGCGATCAAAATGCTCTATCTCGAAACACCGGCTAACCCAACGATCCAATGTGTGGACCTGGAGGTATTAAGCAAACTGGCTACATCACGTGGATTGATCGTTGCTTGTGATAATACTTTTGCAACTCCCTATCTGCAACAACCTTTTAAATATGGTGTGGATTATGTGGTTCATTCCACCACAAAATTCCTGAATGGACACGGCACCGCGATCGGGGGCGTTTTATTAGGAAAGGATATAACATTCATGAAAACCCGGATGACCAAAGTGCACCGTTTGCTGGGTGGGAATGCAAATCCATTCGATGCATTTCTGCTGATCCAGGGAATGAAGACGCTGGAACTGAGAATGGACAGGCATTGTCAAAATGCAATGGAAGTAGCTCATTTCCTTGAAAAACATCCTGCAGTTAGCCAGGTAAATTATACTGGCCTGGCTTCACACCCGGATTTCCAAACTGCTAAAAAGCAAATGCGCCACCCGGGAAGCATGATGAGTTTTGAATTGAAAGGCGGCCTGGAGGGCGGCGTTCAATTCATGAACAAATTAAATATGTGCGTACGGACTGTTTCATTGGGAACCTGCGATACACTTCTCTCCCATCCTGCATCCATGACTCACCATAGTGTGCCGAAAGAAGAAAAAGATAAATATGGCATCACCGATGGTTTGATCAGGATGAATGTGGGAATTGAAAATGTGGAGGATATTATTAAAGATTTAGACCAGGCTTTGGCCCCCTAAATCCCCCTAAAGGGGGACAATATCGTTCTATTAAAAAAAATGTATTATGAGATTTATTTTAACTGCGGTCGTTTCTGTATTCATATTCTCCGCCTGCAAATTCCACCACAAGGAATACGACAAGATCATACGGAACGGAATGATCTATGATGGAAATGGAGGAGAACCTTATAAAGCCGATATCGGTATTCGCGGCGATTCTATTGCATTTATTGGTGATCTCTCCGGTGTTTCAGCACAAATCAGTGTGGATGCAAAGGGTATGGCTGTGGCACCCGGTTTTATCAACATGCTCAGTTGGGCCAATGAATCACTGATACAGGATGGAAGATCTATGAGCGATATACGCCAGGGTGTCACACTTGAAGTGATGGGTGAAGGAGAAAGCATGGGCCCCCTGAATGCTAAAATGAAAGATGAATTGCAGAAAGGGCAGGTGGATATCAAATACAAGGTGGATTGGAATACTTTAGGCGAATACCTGGATTGGCTTACCCAAAAAGGGATCAGTTGTAATGTGGCTTCCTTCGTGGGTGCAACTACTGTCAGAGTATACGTAGTAGGAGAAGATAATCGTGATCCTACGCCGGCAGAAATGGATAGTATGAAAGCCCTGGTGAAACAAGCTATGGAAGAAGGCGCCATGGGTGTAGGTACTTCATTGATCTATCCTCCCGCTTTTTTTGCAAAAACAAACGAACTGGTTGAATTGTCAAAAGTCGCTTCTCAATATGGAGGCAGTTATATTTCGCATATGCGCAATGAAGGGAATAAATTATTTGAAGCATTCGATGAACTGGCTACCATTGCCCGTGAGGCGAAAATTCATGCGGAGATCTATCACCTCAAAGCCGCAGGGAAAGATAATTGGTGGAAAATAGATAGCCTGGTAAAGATCGTTGACAAAGCCCGTAGTGCAGGATTGGATATTTCTGCTGATATGTATACTTATCATGCCAGTGCAACCGGGCTTACAGCCGCATTTCCTCCATCACTCCAGGATGGTGGAT
>DATINK010000341.1:0-4671 GCA_035474355.1 Chitinophagaceae bacterium
GGTTGCCGGGTGGAAGTCAACCTGGGAAAAAATAAAAAATATGCAGGCATTGTCAAACGCATACACCATGAAAAGCCGGAATTCTTCGAGCCAAAAGATATCCTGAACATCCTGGATACGGAACCCATCGTTTATCCTGAACAATTGCAATTATGGGAATGGATGGCTTCCTATTATATGTGCACGGAAGGTGAGGTGATGGCCGCGGCATTGCCCGCACACTTTAAACTTTCCAGCGAAACGATCCTTATATATAACGATGAATATGGCGATGATTTTTCCGCACTTGACCACGATGAATTTCTTGTCGCGGAAGCCCTGTTGATCAAAAAGGAATTGAAATTGCCGGAGGTTCAGCAAATCCTGGATTCATCACATGTCTATCCCGTTATCAATAGCCTGATCAGCAAGAAAGTTTGTTTTGTCTGGGAAGCGCTGAAGCAAACATATTCGGCGAGAAAGGAAACTTTTGTATTGCTGAATCCCGTTTACCATGAAGAGGAAAAACTGGCCGGCCTGATGAATAACTGGAGCCGGGCCCCTAAACAACTGGAATTATTACTGGCCTGGCTGCATTTGAATAAAACCATATCGGCTGTCACAAAAAACGAGTTACTTAAGAAGTCCGGGGCTTCTGATGCGCAATTGAAGGGGCTTATTGAAAAAGGAGTTCTCCAGGTTGAAAAAAGAAATGTCGATCGCTTACCCCTCTTACCTAAAAATGTGCAGATAGATTTTGAGTTAACGCCTGCCCAGCAGGCAGCTTATGAACAAACAAAAGAATCGGTTCAATCAAAACCCGTCTGCCTGATCCATGGCGTTACTTCCAGCGGTAAAACAATGATCTATATCCGCCTGATCGCTGACATGATCAATAGCGGGAAACAGGTGCTGTATATGTTACCCGAAATAGCATTGACATCCCAGATCATCAGGCGGCTTCAAAAACATTTTGGAGGACATATAGGGATCTATCATTCAAAATTTTCACATAATGAAAGGGTAGAGATCTGGAATAAACTAAAGAATGGCGAATTGAGTATCGTGTTAGGTGCGAGATCATCTGTCTTCCTGCCTTTCCGGGACCTGGGACTGATCATATGTGATGAGGAGCACGACAGCTCCTATAAACAACAGGACCCGGCGCCGCGTTATAACGGAAGAGACGCAAGCATCTTCCTGGCATCCTTGTTTGACGCAAAAGTTGTGTTAGGCAGTGGCACGCCTTCGATCGAAAGTTATTTCAATGCGCAATCCGGTAAATATGGCTTGGTGGAATTGATGCAGCGTTACGGAGACCTCCGGCTGCCGCCTATCGAGATCATCGATACGAGGAAGGTAGAAAGAAAGGATCAGTCAAAAATAATGCTGTCGCCGCCATTGGAGGAAGCGATCAATGAAGTTTTAAACAGGGGCAAACAGATCATCCTTTTCCAGAACCGGCGGGGCTATTCCCCTTACCAGGTTTGTACGGTATGCGGCTGGATCCCGCAATGTAAATACTGCGATGTGTCCCTGACTTATCATAAACTGAGCAATAAACTGGTCTGCCATTATTGTGGTACGAAATATCCGCCCATGAGTACCTGCGCAGTTTGCGGCAGCTCTACATTTGCACAAAGGAATTTTGGTACAGAAAAGATCGAGGAAATGTTACCCGCACAATTTCCGGGAGCCAGGGTGGCGAGGATGGACATGGATACAGTCAGGGGAAAAAATGCACATGACACGCTGATCCGTGATTTTGAACAGCATAAGATAGACATATTGGTGGGCACCCAGATGGTGGTGAAAGGATTGGATTTTGAAAATGTCGACCTGGTGGGTATTCTCGATGCTGATGGATTATTGCATTTCGCCGATTTCAGGGTCAACGAAAGGGCATTTCAATTGATGGAGCAGGTGAGTGGCAGGGCAGGAAGAAAGGAAGAAACGGGAAAGGTATTGATCCAGGCTTCACAGGTGAATCATCCCGTATTACAATTTATCCGCCAGCATGATTATCCAAAAATGTTCTCGGAAGAAATTGAAAAACGAAAACAATTCTTTTACCCTCCTTTTTCAAGGATCATTCACCTGGCTTTCCGGCATAAAATGAAAGATATTGTGGAAAGGGCGGCTTATGAATTTGCAAAAGCGATCAGTCATAAATATGAGCATTCAATGGTGGGTCCTGCGGAGCCGGTGGTGAACCGTATCCGGAATCAATATATTATGGAGTTGCTGATCAAACTTCCCCGCGATACAAAGATCATCGCGCAATGCAAAAAAGATTTATTGGAACAATCGGCGATTCTTCACCAGGAGCGCTCATACAGGAGCGTAACGATCATATTTGATGTAGATGCTAACTAATGGTTTTAAGTTTTAGGTTTTAAGTTTTAGGTTTTAAGTTTTAGGTTTCAAGTTTTAGGTATTTACTACCAAGTTTTATGGGAAAAAAACACTATTAATAGGGTGTTTTCATCATTGGGAGTATAATTTTTCGATGCAGCTTGCGACTATGGAAAAATCAAAAACGGTCGCAGAATTAAGCTTTGAGTTTGCTCTATCGATCATTTCCTTGTACAAGAAATTGCTCAAGAGTCATGAATATGTTTTGTCTAAACAATTAATCAGAGCTGCGACTAGTATCGGAGCTAACATTGAAGAAGCTTCTGCTGGTGCATCTAGAAAGGATTTTATTAATAAAATGGCAATAGCTTCCAAAGAAGCGCGCGAGACAAGATATTGGCTGAGATTATTAGAAAAAAGTGAATTGGTAGAAACGGAGTTTTCAGTTTATTTGGCTAAGATTGAAGTTATCATTAAAATTTTAACCAAAATCGTTAAAACCTCTCAACTTAATAATAATTGACTTGTATTCAAAACTTAAAACTTAAAACCTAAAACTATTCAGCGAGTTTCTTTATTTGGTCATAGGTATAAACAAAAAATCCATTATCTTCTTTCTTAGCAGCATTCAACATTGCTTTTGCAACCGTTTTACCCTGGATAGATCTATATTTTCTTAACGAACCGAACAAAGCACCTGAAAGAAATCGTGTTAGTCCTTGCATAAATTTTTCCCCACGGCGTTTTTCTTCTCTTTTGCCCAATAACATCCCTGGTTGAAAGACATGAATAGACGCCGGGCCATTCGCTTTGATGGCATCTTCCACTTCACCTTTTAATCTCAGGTAAAAATTCCTGCTTTTTGCGTTGGCCCCGACTGAAGTAATGATGATGAATTTTCCGCAACCGGTCTCTTTACAATAACGGGCTGCATTTGCCGGAATATCATGATCGATTGCGTGGTATAATGTATTGTCTCCCTTTACTTTTTTATTGGTTGTGCCGATACAGCAAAATAGGGTATCAGTTCCTTCGATCGCCAACTTGAATGATTCAGTATTGGAAAAGTCTACCAGTTTTATTTCCTCTTTGAGATCTTTTTTTTCTACCGGCCTCCGGACTATCAACCGGATAATGTCAAATTGCTCAGACTTCCAAAGCATTTCCCGGAGATAATTTCCGATCATGCCCGTGGCCCCGATCAGCGTGGCTGTTTTTCCCGGCATCTTGTTTTATTTTTTCTCAAGTAACAGAGATACTTTATTAAAATCCGCAGCTGCATTGATCACTTTTTTGAAATCTTCATATTGTGTAAGCGGGTAGGAGGTTCTCCTGTATTGTTCCATGATATTGATCGATAGCTTGTTCCCTTCCAGTTTATAGGTCGATGTAAAGCCCATGGTAACCTGCCCGTTTTCCTGGTAAGTGTGATCAATATTGATATCCTGCGGATTTTTTACATAATAACCCTCCGGGATGGTGAATATAATATTACGCTCCAGCACATGCGGGAATTGAATTTCCATCGGAAACTGGCGGGGTCGTTCCTGGTACATTTCAACCTGTGGCCCGATGATCTCCCCGACCTTGATGATGATCTTATTTCCTGCCTTTTCAACCAACTCCCCGGATTTTACTTCACCCGTAAGGGTAAAGGGCTTATTCTCGGAATAAGTTTCAAATTCCTGGTTCTCGATCTTCGTACTGATGATGTTTTCCGATTTCGTACCAAACTTGATCATTTCCTTGGTAACCAGCCGCTGGTTCTCCGCATCGGAGAAATTAAAGATCGATTTATAGGGAGCAGCTGCATACCCCCCATAGATCTGCTGGAGATTGACCCGCAAACTATCCCCCGTACTGTTGAGCTCAATGGATGCATTGGTATTGATCACCGATTCCATTTTATCCTCCAGCGGGACATTCCTGATCTCTCCAAACGCAGTTGTGAAATTCCCGATGGTCGTACTCTTGCAATAAAAGCCATTGGTATTGCACCAATAAGGTTCGATCCAGGGATAACGATATTCCACCAGGGTAGGGGCAATGAATTTTTTTAAAGAAGGAAAATAAATGACCTGGTTTTCGCAATTGCTCCAGTTCTCAAAATTCTTTTCAATAGAATATTTTTCACGGTTGCCGGCAAAGACATACTCAAAATTGATCCCCAGGTTGCGAAAAACAGCTCCATAAAGCCGGATGACCGAAAGGGGCCAGCCGGCCTTCTCGGCCGCGACCTGCACGCATTCGATCAGCGCCGTGTTCTTGGCCACGCGCCGATGCGGCTTCATGTCCCCGTCCCGGTAGGCGTTGAGGACCCGGAACTCCATCGGGTCC
>DATINK010000342.1:0-4050 GCA_035474355.1 Chitinophagaceae bacterium
TTGGGGAATTGAAAAAAAGATTCGATATCCTCGTTTATGACCGGGAAATGAAACCCTGGATGCTGGTAGAGTGCAAGGGGTTGGAGGTCGAATTAAACCAATCGGTACTTGACCAGGCTTTGCGTTATAATATGAGCGTGCCCGTTGACTATATCCTTATCACAAATGGAAAACAAACCTTTGGGTGGTGTAAAGGAGAAGCGGGGCTGATAGAGATCGAAAAGGTTCCTAGCCGTTAGTGGATAACTGAAAACTGATAACTGATAATTATTATCAGTTATCAGTTCGATTATGGGAAAATCCCAAGTTCAGCATAACTCGTCCCTACTTTATTAATAGCAACAACATACGCGGCAGTACGCATATCGGGGATCCCAGGCGTATTTTTCCAGGTATTCATGATCTCATGCGTGGCTGTGATCATGGTTTCTTCGAGACCGCTATATACAAGGTCCACTTCATCGGGGCCATGCATGATGAATTCCCTTTCATTAGAACTAACCGTTTTCCCGCTGAGTTCTTCCATTTGTCCCAGGATATGTGCATTCAGGTTTTCCGTAAATCTTTTTTCCAGGCGTCCATAACGGACGTGACTGAGATTTTTCAACCATTCGAAATAAGAAACGGTCACGCCTCCTGCATTGAGGTACATGTCGGGAACCACCAACGCACCTTTTTTACCTAATATTTCATCTGCTTCCGGGGTCAATGGGCCATTGGCAGCTTCACCGATGATCCTTGCTTTTACTCGGGGTGCGTTATCGCCATTGATCACGTTTTCAAGCGCAGCGGGGATCAGTATATCGCAATCCATTTCCAGCATATCACTGTTCAACGTAAAATTTTTTGCGCCGGGAAAATCCAGGATCGATCCTTTTTTCCGGTGATTGAAGACAGCATCTACATCCAATCCTTTTTCATTCCAAATGGCGCCATCATGTTCTGAAAGCCCGACAATAATAGCACCTGCATCCTGGAAAAACTTTGCACTATGATAACCTACATTCCCTAAACCCTGGACCGCCACACGTTTTCCTTCAACGCCTGTTGACAGTCCAATTTTTTTCATGATGTCGGGCATGTTGCATACTTCGCGGAGTCCGAAGAATACTCCCAATCCTGTTGCCTCACGACGTCCACGTACGCCCCCCTGGGTTACGGGTTTGCCCGTTACACATCCGGCTGCATCGATCTCGCCGGGATGCATAGCAGAATAGGTATCGAGTATCCATGCCATTTCTCTTTCGCCTGTACCATAATCGGGGGCCGGAACATCGGTACCGGGGCCTATAAAATTTTTCCTGATCAGTTCAGCAGTATAGCGGCGTGTGATCTTTTCCAGTTCATAAGCCGAATATTTCTTCGGGTTGATCTTGATGCCGCCTTTGCCGCCACCAAAGGGAACATTCACGATCGCACATTTATAAGTCATCAGCGCAGCCAGGGCCATCACTTCATCCTGGTTTACTTCCGCAGCAAAACGGATCCCTCCCTTACAAGGCGTTTTATGGTGGGAATGCTGCACGCGGTAGGCTTCAATCACTTCAACACTGCCATCGTCTCTTTTCAATGGGAACCGGATCTGGTAGACTGCATTGCATTCTTTGATCTGTTCGAGGATACCTCTTTCCCATTTTGTGAATTTGGCGGCCTTGTCGAAACTTCTTTCAACGGCGCCAAAAAAGCTGTAATGTTTTTCTGACATGTGAACTGTTTTTAATCAGCAATCGTTTATTTATCCTTCTCAATGCGACTGATCTTGCGGTCAAGTCGCACAATATATATGATCAACCCGGCCAGGATCGTGAGCATGACAGCCACCACGACATAGATCTTCCCATTGCTTCTCATCCCGTCGGCCATCTCCACTTTTTTGGATCCGTCCTGGGCGAAGAGTAAATGACTGGTAAAAAACACAGCTATCAATACCACTATTTTTTTCAAAGCCTTCATGATAATAACTTTTTTTCTTTCAGGTAGCTCAGGCGGATCTTCAGCGTCGTTATCCAGACACCTAACAAAGTCCAGCCGAGGACGGCCGGGTAAAAAACGATCCGGATATTGGTATCAGCATCCCTGAAATCAAGCGCCGGGTTCCCTTTGCTTCCACCAGGGTGAAGACTTTCCAGCATTCTCGGCAGTATCCAGATGGAAGGGAACAAAAGCGCATAAGCGAAAATATTATAAACCGCACTTACCCTTGCTTTTTTATCAATATCAGGTATGGAATCCCGCAAAATGAGGTAGGCAAAATAAACCAGTAATGCAATGGCAGCACCTACCAGTTTGGGCTCTTTGGCAAATAAACTGAATGAACTGAAAAAAGAAGCATGGGGATCTGCCCAGGTATAACTCATCCAGATGGCACCGGTGGCATAACCCAGGATACCGAAGACGATCCCAACGGTAGCATATTGCCGGGATGCTATATCATGTTTAAGTTTTCCGTTCCTGAGATACTTAATGGCCTGGATGACAGAAATGGTGAAGAGGATCATCATGCAAAACCACATGCAAACATGAAAGAAGATATTCCTCATGGTTTCATTCAGCTCCTGGTTACGTGGAATGGTGATCAATAAGCCCGCAGTAAATGTGTAGATGAGCAGGACCACGCTGAGGATCTTCCACCAGGACTTATACATATAGTTTTTGACGTCGCTCATGACTGGCCGGACGGGTGCCGGCCTTCTAAGAGGGCACAAAAATAGGGGGAAATCGATTTACGAGTGACGATTTACGATTTACGAATGGAACTAATCTTTCCAGAGAAAGGGAAACAGAATTACTGACAGGAGGATGACAAGCAGGTCCAATGCAACCAGTAATAAAACTGTGGTGACAGGGATCGTCAGCAAAGGAGCAAATGCGGCTTTGGATAAACGCATTAACAGCAATAACTGGGGTATAATAATGGGAAAACCAAGTATCGCCATGATCGCTGCATTTTGCTGCGCTTTGGCAGCGATGGCCGCTAAAAATGTAAAAACAAGGCTCAGGCTCCATCCACCCAGCAAGACCAGGCCGATAAATGAGCCTGTTTTTTCAAGCGGGTTCCTGAAAAAAAGCATGAAAAGCAACAGGCTCAGCCCGCTCATGACCAGCATCAGGAGGGAATTGAAAAGTAATTTGGCCAGCATGAAATCACGCGGCCCGGCTATCGAATAAAAATAAAGCATGCGTCCGCGGTTTTCCTGGAGAAAACTTTTTGCCACTGCATTGATACAGATAAATAATTGCAGCACCCAGAATAAACCATTCCAGGTATCACTCCCGGGTTCTTCAATGGCGTGGTAGAGTACAAATATGGTGCACCCGATATAAAGAAGAATGCCGTAGAAGCTGTATTGCTGCCGGATCTCCAGTAAGAGGTCTTTTTTGAAAAGGGTGATGATCCGGTTATTTCTCATGATAACAGATTCGGCATCTGGGTTCATAAATATCTTTTTCACCCAGCAATACCTGGTCGCCTCCTTTTACTTTCCGGTAAGAATAATTGGCAATGTTGCCGCATTTGACACAGATCGCATGCAGTTTGGTAACATAATCTGCCTTGGCCATGATATAAGGCATCTGTCCGAAAGGCTTGCCCAGGTAATCCATATCCAGGCCGGCCACGATCACCCGCATACCCCGGTAAGCCAGCTCATCGCAAACCGCAGGAAGCTGGTCGTCAAAGAACTGGGCCTCATCCACCCCTACGACTTCAACACCCTTGGCCATATATAATATATCCTGGGACTTATCGACCGGGGTTGACTGGATGGCATTGGTATCGTGGGAAACGATCTTTACTTCATCATACCGCACATCGATGGTGGGTTTGAATATCTCGGCTTTCAGATTTGCGATCTTCACCCTTTTCAGCCGCCGGATCAATTCTTCCGTTTTTCCACTGAACATGGAACCGCAAATGACTTCGATCCAGCCGCGGCGGTCGCCCCGTATGTTAGGTTCAATAAACATTGTTAAGATTTAAAATTCGGGTTATGGTCATGGTTTTATTGGCAAACTGTTTGTACTTTTAAAACAACACTGGCGTTCTACCTC
>DATINK010000343.1:0-4690 GCA_035474355.1 Chitinophagaceae bacterium
ATGCATCCATTTCCCGTTTTCCCATTTGAAACCTTCACTGTCACCGTCCGGTACGAGGGTCCATTTATTTTCAGGTTCATCCGTTTCTGAAATGAGGTGGTCGACCAGGATGAGGTTCAGGTCTTCAATATAGTTAACCAGGACACGGGTATCTTTTTTATACTCAATGCTGTACCGGTACTGCGTAGGCCCGGGTATGCTGTCAGCCTGGAAGTTGAAATACGGCCCTCCGAAAACGGGCTCTTTTTTTTCATTGAATGACATCACTTCGATCCATTTTTTGCTGCTCTTTGCACTATTGGGATCAAACCCAAACAGGGTGTAATAATCTTTTCCCTTGAATTGAGTCTTTACCATATTATAATAGACCGCACCGATCCAATTGGTCTTGTTGCGGACCGAATCCATAGGCCGTTCGCTGAATTCTGAATTATCCCTTAAGGGGACCAGTTTCATAGATCCATCCGGAGTTCGGAATTGAATGGCGCCGCGCTGCCTGGAATAATATTCGTCAAACTGGATGTTCCAGGTAATGATCCTGAAGCTGGTATCGGGTGAATACAACCTGGATACACCTATTACCGAATCGAAAGGATAATAGAATGAATTTTTGATTTGCAGGGCCCTGATCAAAGTGCGGGTAAACAGGCTATCTGCGATCATTCGTCCCGCGGTGCTTGAATCGGTTATAAGCATCTCTGCGAGTTTGGCAAGGGAATCTTCTTTGGCAAATAGCTTTTTCTTGTCAGCAGAACTGATCACCTGGGAGAACAGGGAAGAGGTAAACAGGGAAAAAATCAGGGGGACCAGGATCTTAACCAGCGTTTTTTTCACAAGGATGTGTTTTATAAAGCCTGGCAAAGTTAAGTTTAAATCCAGATGACTTTTCACAGCTCCGGGTTGCCTGCTGGCTTGTAACGGGGAAATGGATATAAAATTTTGTAAATATTACAAAGCTTTTGCAAAATCGGCCAACGAATCAAAAGCGAGATCGATATCGGGGTGGGGCAGCGCCTGTTCAGGGTGGGTGGTTTTGAGGTAGACGGTATACATACCCGCATTTCTCCCAAATTGCATATCAGTAAGCTTATTACCGACCATTAATGATTTGCTGAGATCGATGGAAGAAAGATCCTTTTTTGCCAGGAAAGCCATTCCCGGGTTGGGTTTCCGGTTGGGATCCTTGTCATTATTGACCGTACAATAATAGATCTTATCGATCCGTCCCCCTGCTTCTTCGATCGCTTTTTGCATCCCTTCATGAATGCCGGTAAGCTCGGTTTCCGTCATCAGGCCTTTTCCAATACCCCGCTGGTTACTGACAACGATGATATTTCCAAACCGGGCTGCCAGTGTTGCGAATGATTCTTTTACTCCATCCATGAACCGAAAATCCTCTTTACTCAAAATATAACCATCCTTTTTCTCCTGGTTGATCACTCCATCCCGGTCAATGAAAAGGGTCCAGGTTGGATCCACATTACTTACATGGAGAGCTGGCTGCAATAATTCCTTTTGGGCCCGCAGAAAATCATCCGGCACACCGATATCGATAAAATAAGCATCCTGGGGACAGCCATAAATAGCATGTTCATTTTTTTCGAGATAATCCTGTTCAAAAGAAAATTTTTCTGCGTGCATCGAGTGCAGGAAACCGGGCATATTGAGCAGGTATGTACCTCCATTGATCAAACCTGATTGATAAAATTGCTTTTCTTTAAATGATACTACCCTGTTGTTTTCATCCAGTGCCACGACTCCATAGCGATCAAAATCCTCCATGGGTTTTAATGCGATTGTGCAGTCGGCATTGTTCTTTGCATGCAAAGTTTCTAAATGAGGCAGGTCAATTTTATAGAGCGTGTCACCATTTGTGATCAAAACGGTTTTGCCCTGCGCCGCTTTTCCTGCATGCCGGATCGCTCCGCCGGTTCCCAGGGGCTCTTCTTCGATCACAGATACATAGTCTAATGTGGGAAATTGTTCAGCCAGCCAGGATTCTATGATCTCGTGTTTATACCCGACTGAAAAAATAAATCGCGTGATACCCTGGCTCCTCAAATAGTTGATGACATAAAATAAAAAAGGCCTGCCTGCAACAGGTGCCATGCATTTGGGAAGGTCGGGAACTGATTCCCTCAGCCGGGTACCCAAACCGCCAGCTAAAATGATCGCTTCATTGATCATAAAAGAACCACTTTATTTTCACGCAGAGTCGCTAAGTTTTCGCTAAGGCGCAACTCCCATGTATTCTTTGCGAAATCTTTGCGGCTTTGCGTGGAATTTTTCAACCCTGGCCAAATATTTTTTCTTCCACCAGTTGGCAAATGATATGGCCGATAAGAATATGACTTTCCTGGATCCGGGGTGTATCAGTTGATGGAACATTGAGCAAGTGATCGCTGAGGGCCTTTAATTGTCCCCCGGTTGCTCCTGTAAATGAGACCGTAGTTATCCCCTTATCCCTGGCGACTTCAAATGCCTTCACAATGTTTGGTGAATTGCCCGAGGTAGTGAGTCCGGCAAGCACATCGCCTTTTTGCCCGATGCCATCGATCAGCCGGGCATATACCATATCATATCCATAGTCGTTGGCAACAGCCGTTAGATAGGAACTATTGGTATGCAGGGCTTCTGCCGGCAGGGCTTTTCTATCTGTATAAAACCTTCCGGAAAATTCAGCCGCGAGGTGCTGTGCATCGGCCGCGCTTCCCCCATTACCGCAAAAATAAACCCGGTTACCATTATTAAATGTGGTTGCAAGTAACTCGACTACTTTTTCAATTTTTTTGATTAATTCTTCATTCACCAACACAGCTTTCTTGGTGTCAATCGAAGCCTGTATTATATCCTTTATCTTTTGCATTTTCAAACTCTAGTATAATCGCAATTCGTAAATCGTAAATCGTAATTCGTAAATCTTCATGCTGTCCAGGTTTTCAAACCATGCTCAGTGAATTGATAATCCTGGTGCCGTCCGGCAAATTTCTCCAAACTTTTGATCACTTTGTATTTTGTATTGGCCGGGCAGTAAAATATCATAAATCCACCTCCGCCGGCCCCTGAGATCTTACCGCCGGTGGCGCCTGCATTTTTAGCTGTTTCATAGATCTCTTCCATCAGGGCATTACTGATACCTTCCGCCATTTTTCTTTTTTGCTGGAATCCAAAATCAAGGATCTCGCCGAATTCATTCAGTTTTCCTTTGAGCAGGGCCTCTTTCATCATTTGCGCCTGTTGTTTAAGCTGGTGCATGGCTTCGATCGGGCTTTCTTTTTTTTCCGTCACATTCCTGCTTTGTTTTTTGATGATCTCGGCAGATTCCCGGCTGGTGGAAGTGTAATAAAGCAATAAATTATTTTCCAGTTCAAAAAGGTGTTGTTGATTAACCCGCAGAGGGTTCACGATCACTTTGTCTTTTTCATAAAACTCCATAAAGTTCACACCTCCGAAAGTGGCAGCATACTGATCCTGCTTGCCACCCGCCAATTGAAGATCCTTTCTTTCGATCTCGAAAGCATAATGCGCCATATCATATTCTCCCAGGGGAAGACGAAGCATTTCAGCGAATGCACCCATGACAGCAACTACCAGGGTGGAGGATGTCCCTAATCCAGAACCGGCCGGGGCATCTACATGTGTTGATAAACGAAATCCCTGTTCTTTCAATCCATAATCACGTTGTATCCGGTTATATACTCCTTTCAAAAGATCGAGATTCCCGTTTATGGGAAGGCTTTTGTTCCACGCATGTGTTTCTTCTTTTCCCTGGTCGATGGCTTCCAGTAAAATGGAATTTCCCGGCAGGAATTCTATGCTTGCATGTGCATAGAGGGAGATCGTTGCGTTGAGGATCGCGCCACCATAGGTATCGCTATACGGACTTACATCGGTGCCTCCACCGGCTAAACCGATACGTAAAGGTGCTTTACTTCTGTATATCATTTGCTAAGGCAGTGATCGCGCCGGCCAGGCTGGCCCAGCTGTATTTTTTTTTCTCTTCACGAAGATGCGGAATAAAATATTGCTCTCCTAATTGGTAGAATTGTAAGATTCCGTCTGCGATCGATGCCGGTATTGGTTCTACAACGATCCCCGCTTTTCCATCCGGTACCAGGTCGGGCAACCCTCCCACATTCGTTACGATCATGGGTTTTTCAAAATGATAGGCCAGGGGAGTGACACCACTTTGGGTAGCGTGCCGGTAGGGTTGAATGACTGCATCGGCAGCACATAAATAATATTTTACTTCAGCATCGGGAATAAAATCGGTACGCAGGATCAAATGTTTCCCGATCCCTTTCTTCTCAATGATCTCACGGTAGGTTTTTTCATTTTCATAGAATTCACCTGCGACGATCAATTGTATACCGGCCTTTTTGATCCGTTCGTCAGCCATGGCTTCCAGTAAAAGATCCAGGCCCTTGTATTTCCGGATAAATCCAAAGAACAGGATCATTTTTTTATCTATCGGCAGGTTGAGATGCTTTCTTGCATCCGTGAAGGAGATCCTTTCCCCGAAATTGTCGTAAAGAGGATGCCTGACCAGCCGGGCAGGTTTTTCTTTTACAAATTTTCTCAGGTCGACCATCACTTTCTCGCTCATCGTGATAAAAGCGTCGCATCTTTTTAAAAAATAACGGGTGAATGATCTGTCAAAAATTCTTTTTTCGTGGGGGATGACGTTGTC